>JAMOSL010000076.1 GCA_027063105.1 Campylobacteraceae bacterium | reverse complement strand
TTAGTGCATCAATAGGCGACAAGATACATCTTATTAAAGATAGAGGTCTTGTTACAAATGTATTTAAAGATGAAAAGAGTTTTGATATACTTCAAGGAGATTGTGCTATTGGTCATAATAGATACTCCACAGCAGGTGAAGAGTCTATATTAGATGCACAACCTGTATTTGCACGATATAAATTAGGTGAAATATCTGTAGTGCATAATGGAAATTTAGTAAATAAAGCATCCGTAAGAGATGATCTTATAGATAAAGGTGCTATTTTTCAAACGGGTATGGATACAGAAAATATAGTACATTTAATTGCAAAAAGTAAAGAAGATAAACTAATTGATAGAATTAAAGATATGCTCACTAAAATAGAAGGTGCATATTGCTTAATTATTCAAAGTCGCTCCAAAATGTTTGTTATTAGAGACAAATATGGAATTAGACCTCTAAGTATTGGTAAATTACCAGATGGTGGTTGGGTAGTAGCTAGTGAAACTTGTGCTTTAGATTTAGTTGGAGCTAAATTTGATAGAGATGTTAATGCTGGTGAAATGTTAGTTTTTGAAGATGGGTTAAATGAACCAACATCTTATCAGTTAGAAGAGCCAGATTATCATCCTTGTGCATTTGAGTATATATATTTTTCAAGACCAGACTCTATTATTGATAATAAAAATGTTTATGAGATGCGTCTAAAAATGGGCAAGATATTAGCTAAAGAAGAACCAGCCGATATAGATTTAGTTTTACCTGTTCCTGATAGTGGGGTTGCTGCAGCCAAAGGTTATGCTGATGAATTAGGTGTTCCTTTTGAAATGGGTATAGTTAGAAATCATTATGTTGGACGAACTTTTATTGAACCAACACAAGCAATTAGAGACTCTAAAGTAAAATTAAAATTATCTCCTATTAAACATTTGATAAAAGGCAAAAAAGTAGCCATTGTTGATGATTCATTAGTTAGAGGAACAACATCAAAACAGATTGTAAAGATTCTAAAAGAGGCAGGAGCTTTAGAGGTACATATGAGAATTGCATCACCAGAGATTAAATATCCTTGTAGATACGGAATAGATACACCAACAACTGCAGAACTAATATCAGCTTCAAAAACTCCAGAAGAAATTTCAGAACATATTGGTTCAGATAGTTTAGGATTTCTATCAATAAATGGTTTAGTTGAGGCATTAGGTAAAGATAAAAAATACTCTTTAGTTAGTTTTGATGGAAATTATTTTGCTGGTGGAAACCCTGATACTCTTGGTTGTAGTAGAGGTTAACTATTTGAAAAAAATAAACACTTATGGGAAATATCTCAAAAAAAAGTTTAAGACAAAAGTTAGTAAAATACCATTAGGAATTAGTGGTTTTACTTGTCCAAATATCGATGGAACTGTGGCAAAAGGTGGTTGTACTTTTTGTCTTAACGATTCATTTAGTCCAAATCTTTCAAAGAATTCTCATAAAATATTTTTAAATCTTCAAAGTAAATCAAATCCAATTTTAGAACAACAACTTATTGAGTTAGAAAACCAGATTTTACAAACAAGAGAAAATATGAGAGATAATTGGCAGAGTAAGAAATTTCTTGTATATTTTCAATCTTTTACAAATACTTACGCACCTGTTGAAACTCTAAAGGCTCTATATGAAAAAGCTCTTAGTTATGATGATGTTATTGGACTAAGTATTGGAACTCGAAGTGATTGTGTAAATGATGAAATATTGGACTATCTAGTTGAATTATCTAAAACAAAAGAGATTTGGATTGAGTATGGAATTCAATCTATATATGATGATACTCTTAAAAAGATAAATAGAGGTCATGATTCTTTAAATGTTGAAAAGGCTATAAAAGAGGCTAAAGCAAAAGGTCTTTTCGTTTGTGGTCATCTTATTTTTGGACTTCCAGATGAAAATCAAGAGATGATGTTAGAATCTGCGAAAAAAGCTTATGAATGGGGTATTGATTCCATAAAATATCATCCATTATATGTTGTTAAAAATACACTTCTTGCAAATGATTATAAATCTGGTGAATTTATGCCTATTACAAAAGAGGATTATATAGATACTCTTATTAAAGCTATAAAACTTAAACCAGACAATATATCTATTCAAAGAGTTACAGCAGGAATAGATGATGATACACTTTTAGCTCCTTTATGGTGTGGTCTTCCAAAAAATGAAATGTTACGATATATTAATAAAGAGTTAAATAAAGAGGGGTTTGATTCCATATGAAAATAGATTATGTAAAACACAACACTACTCGTTCAAAAGAGTTTCAAGTAACAACTATAATTTATGAAGATAATGGCATTAAATATGTTAAAAAAGAGGCTTTCTGTGAAGAGTCTATTCCTCATTTGAAAAAGATGGAAGATAGCTATATTTCTCTTAGTCGAAGTATTAGAAATCCTAAAATTAAATTAGCAAAAATAGTTAGTAGAACTCCTACAACTCTTACATTTGAATTTATTGATGGTATCAGTTTTGAAGATAAGTTTTATAATGCTTCAGATAAAAATAAAATTATTCAAGAGTATAAAGAGTTTTTATATAATAATTTTAGATTTGATGAGGTGGCAAATATTGACCTAATTTTCTCTAATATTATATTTAAAGATGATATAATTTATATTATAGATTATGAATGGGTATTTACGGATAATATAGATAGGGAGTATATATTTTTTAGAGCTATAAACTCTTTAGGCAATATAGATATTTTAGAGAGAAATTTTACAGAAGATAAAATATTAAAATTTAAAGATAGAGAGAATAAATTTATATTAGATTATGCCTTAAATAAAGAATCATTTTTTCAAACTCAGCATAATTATTTAAAAAACAAAATAGAACCATTTGAAAAAATTAAAAATTTAGAAGATACACTTGCATATACTATTTTAGTTAAAGATACAAAATTAGAAGAGAAGCAAAAACTACTTACACACGCAAATGAAGTTAAAGAAAATCAAGCAGAGTATATTGATACTTTAACCATGCAGATTGCTGAACTAGAAGATATAGCTCAATCTCTTAGAATAAAAAATAGAATCAAGAAAATATTGCCGAAATTCTTACTTAAAGCAATACAAAAAATAATTTTAAAGAGTAAAAAGCAGAATATTATTCCTATAGAAACATCAATTGATATTAAAACTATTAATCCAAAAGATTATTTTATAGATTTTGATATAGAGAAATATAAAATAGATATATCAATAGATATTATTATTCCAGTATATAACGGATATGAATTTTTAGAGGCACTTTTTGATAGTTTAGAGAAAAATACTCAATCATCTGCTCATAGATTAATTGTTATCAATGATTGTAGTCCTGATGATAGAGTTAAGCCATATCTATTAAAAAGATTAGAAAACCATAAGAATCATATTTTTATTGACCATGAAGTTAATTTAGGATTTGTTAAAAGTGTAAATGAAGGTTATAGCCATACAAAAAATCATTTCCTAATTCTTAATACAGATACAGAAGTACCTTCATTTTGGTTAGAGAGAGTTATGTATCCTATTTTAAATATGGATAAAATTGCATCAACAACACCATTTACAAACTCTGGTGAAATTGCTAGTTTTCCAAATTTTATTGCTGATAATAATATTTTTGAAGATATGAGTGTTGACGATTTAGATAAATCTTTTAAAAATGTAAATGCAGATAAGTTTTATGCAGAAGTTCCAACAGGCGTAGGTTTCTGTATGGGTGTCAATTATAATTTAATTCAAGATATAGGCTTTTTTATAGAGAAAGATTTTGGAAAGGGTTATGGTGAAGAGAACGATTGGTGTCAACGCTCAATTGTAGCAGGATATAAGAATTTAATAGTTCCTAACCTTTTTGTATATCATAAGCATGGTGGTTCATTTACTGCTGAACAGAAAAAAGCATTAATTAAAGAGAATGCAAAAAAACTTTTAAAAAGATATCCAAATTACGATAGAGTCGTTCAAGATTATATTAAACTAAATCCACATAAAGATTTGAGAGAACTTTTAGTTGTTCTCTCCTCAAGTGATATATATTTTGTTATAGACCATGGTTTAGGTGGTGGAGCTAACGATTACACAGATAAATTATTAGAAAGTTATAAACAAGACAATAAAAAAGTATTAAAATTAATTTATAATTATCATAAGAATATATATGAACTCTATTTCGATTATAAGAATTATCATTTTATTTTTAATATTTTAAATTTTGATGAGGTTCAAGATTTTATAAACCGTTTAGATATTAAAGAGATTTTTTTAAATAGTACAGTTTCGTTTAAAATGCCTTATACTATTTTAGAATGGATTGAAGAGTTAAAAAATATTACTAAATCCAATCTTATTTTGCCAATTCATGATTTTTATCCAGTATGTCCAAATTATACACTATTAAATGAAAAAGATGAATATTGTGAAGTTCCTGATAATTCAGATATATGTCAGAAGTGTATGTCAAATAATGATTTTGAGGCAAAAGTATTTTTAAATAGTGATATAGATATGACTATTTGGAGATCGAAGTGGGGAAAAATAGTTTTTATATCAGATAATATATTATGTTTTTCGAACTCATCAAAAGATATTCTATTAAAAGCATATAAAGATATAGATAAAAACAGAGTAGAAGTTATTCCACATAAGGCTCAATATAATTTAGAACCAATAAAGTTAGAAGAGAGAGATAATAATATTACAACTATAGGCGTTTTAGGTTCAATTAATAAAGCTAAAGGTGCAGATATAATTAAAAATCTAGTTGATAGAATTGATAAGGATAATCTTAATATTAAAGTTGTACTTATTGGTGAAATTTCAACTTTGATAACAAGCCCTAACTTTATAAAAACTGGAAGATATAAACGAGATAGATTACCAAGTCTAATTAAAAATCATAAAGTTGATATATTTTTAATTCCATCAGTTTGGGCAGAGACATTTTCATATACAACTCAAGAGATTATGATGATGGATATGCCATTAATGGTATTTAATATAGGTGCTCCTGCAGAGAGAGTAAAAGATTATCCAAAAGGTGTAGTTTTAGAAAAAGATTATATAGAAAGTATATTAGAGCATATAGAGAAATGAAAAACCATTTAGATGGAATTGATACACTTCGAGGATTAGCAGTTAGTGTAGTAGTTATATACCATTTTTTTATTCTCTTAGATTTGCATAATATTATAAGTCCTTTTGTTCACTCTTTTGGACTTCTTGGAGTTCCTCTATTTTTTATCATAAGTGGTTACTTAATATATTCATCAATAGATAATAATATTAAAAAAAGAGGTAAAAAAGCAGGAATTAAAAACTATTTTTTGCATAGATTATTCCGTATTCTTCCAGCCTATTATTTTAATCTTTTAGTTGTATTATTAATTGCATCTTTTACCATAGAAGTTAATTATTTATATTCCGATGAATTTATCAATCAGTTTCTATCTCATTTATCACTAACCTCATACTTTACTCATAAATCAGCAGGATTAGGCGTTAACGGTGTATATTGGACTTTAAATATTGAGATGTTATGGTACATCATAGCTCCACTATTTATTCTATATATTAGAGAAATAAGAATTCTCATATTTATTATGATTTTAAGCCTAATATATTTATTTGCGTTAGATAAAGGATTTCTGGACAGCTTATTTGATATCAATTCTCAAATGCCATCTTATAGATTACAACTATTTTATATAAACTCTCAATTAATGGGAGAGATAAATTATTTTATAGTAGGGGTTTTAATATATAAATATTCAGTAAAGTCACCACTAAATAGTAACTTCTTATCTATTTTATCTATATTAATATTCCTATCAATTTTTATAGGATTTAATGGATATTACGGAATAACAGAGAGCTTCTTGATTTTACATATTTTCACAATAATAATTACAGCCATGATTTTTATATTAATATATCAAAAAAAACTACCCAAAGTTAATCCAATAAACTGGTTAGGAAAAATTTCATACTCCATATATTTATGGCATATGCCAATATTATTTATCATGAGTCATACAAATATATTATCCTATTATTCACTAACAAAAACAATTATAGTATTCACTATATTACTTCTATCAATTTCTTCATTAAGTTACTATTTAATAGAAGAGGGAAGCTTGAATTTGAGGAAGAAGCTAGAGAGATAATATGCTATAATTTCAAACTATCAAAAAAGGAAAATTAATGAATGGACAAAAACGGGCTGATATTAAATCTGGAATAGATGTTAAAATTGTATTAAAAGAGCATCAAAGATGTGGAACACTAACAGAGGGAACAGTGCAGAGAATTTTAACAAATTCTTCAACTCATCCTCATGGTATTAAAGTAAAACTAACTTCTGGTGAAGTGGGAAGAGTCAAAGAGATTCTGTAAATGAAGTTATTTATAGACGGAGATGCTTTTCCAAATTTACTAAAACCGATTGTTTTAAAAGCGATAAATAGATTACAACTAGAAACTTTTGTTATTGCAAATAAAAAAATAAATATAGGTCAGTCAAATCATATAACTTATCTAATTGTAGAACAAGGAGCAGATGAAGCTGACCATAAAATAGTAGAGATGGTAGAGGAAAAAGATTTAGTTATTACAGCTGATATTCCTCTAGCAGATAGAATTATTAGTAAAAATGCTCATGCAATAGACCATAGAGGAGAGTTATATTCTGTCGCTAATATAAAACAATATCTAACAATGAGAAATTTCATGCAAGAGATGAGAGAAGCTGGAGAGATAACTGGTGGACCAAAAGCTTTTGGAGAAAAAGATGTTCGAGAATTTGCTAATCAATTTAACGCTTTTTTGGGTAAAATTTAAAGGAATTTATTTAAGTAAAGAATAAATTCTATAAGATATAATTCTTAGTGTTATTTATATCAAAAACCAAGATAAAATAACTTTTTATAAAAAAGCTTTAATAAAACTACCGATAGTTCATCGGAAAGTAACGCCTGTGCAGATAACGGCAATGGATTTAGGAGCTAGTTTTTTAAATTTAACTAGTATCGTTGAAGCAGGAAGTAAACATCAATAATACTTAATTATAAGTAGGGTTGAATAGGTTTTATGGAACGGTAGATATGCAACTATTCGGAAGATGTGCTAGACAAGGTCAAGAATTTTCACTAATAATATATAAAATAATTCAATATACAACAGATAAAAGTGCATCAAAAAGAAGAAGAGATATACTAGCAAACGACTTCAGTATGAGCAGAAATCTATCTTTTTCTTCTAAGTGAGATAGAGTAATTATATATTAATTTTTCCTCTTACACATATAAAAGATGCATGATAGCCTGATTTTACATTCTCTTCTCTTTTTGTCTTAAAATTCATCATTGATATATTATTTGAATTTGATGTACTTATCCAATATAAATTATTCATTTCACTATTTAAAGGCTTTTTAATATAACTTTTGTGAAAAGGATTATCACTTATTAAACTTTTTAATTCATCTATTGTTGGTAGTCTCCAATCTTTAAACCCTGCATATTCTTGACTATTTAATTTTTTAATAATATCTTTTGCAGAAGTAAATTTAAAATAACTTTTCTTTTTATTAACTTCCCAAATTAAACCTGTATCTAAATCTTTCCAAGCTAATACATTATTTTCTAAAGTTTTATTTTGTTCTTCTGAAACATTAATTAAACTATTCTCTACTATTTTATAAAATTCATCAATAGTTTTAATATATAAATCTTTATTATTATTTATATTCTCAATATAGGTTAAAATAAAAGTTAAACTATTAATTTCTTGAGCTGTTAATTTAGGAATAATAAATTTAAGATGAGGATAATTTTGTAATTTTAATTCTTTAATATATTTTTTCATATCTGTTCTATGCTCATCATCAAATATTTGTTTAATTATTAATAATTCTTCTTTAATATAATTAAATGGTTTACCTATCTCTTTTTCTATATTATTTCTCAATTTATCTATAATATCTATTGGTGCTTTAGATTCTTTTAAATATTCCAAAGAATCTTCAAAATTTTTACTATTAAAAGATTCTAATGCTAATTCATAATAGTCATCATATTTATTATTTATGTTATTTTGCTTTGTCTTTTTTACTATTTTTTCTTTTGTTATATTATTTTTAGGATTTTTTACATTACTGATAGGTATTGATTTTTTAGCATCTTTTTTCTTATTAGGATTTATATTTATAGCATTAAATATATCCCCATTATTATATAAATTACCCGATAATTCTTTTAATAACTTGTTTTGAAAATTATATAATTTAAATATATCTAAACTATTATTATTTAGATTTTCTAAAATATTTTTATCATTTTTATATCTTTCAAATAAATATTCACGAGTCTCTAAACTTAATCTATAACTTGAAGCAACTTGATGTATTAAAGAATTAGTATTCTTATTATAATATTCTTTATATTTTGCAATTCTATCCATTGTTTCAGTTGTAAAAATAGTATTATTATTTTTAACAATATCTTTAAATTTACTATTATTATGAGTTTTAAAACTTATGTTTTCTACAATTTCTTCATCAATTCTATGTTTAGATAATTCATTTAAAACTTCTAAATCATCTGTATTAGAAGATATATATTTTCTTATATTATAAAATCTTTCTGAAGTGTCTTTAGCATATTTTAATTCTAATTCTCTATTTTGAACTAGTTTTTTATAATCTTTAAGTGCTAAATTGTCATATTCATTAACTTGCTTGGACTTCTCTTCAATAACTTTAGTTTTAGGTAATAATAATTTAATGTATATATTTAGATTATTTTTATTTTCATCATAAATATTTACGCTATTTAATTGTAACTTTCCTAATATTTCTAAATTATATCCTATTATCTTTTTGTCTATTAATAAAGACTTTAAATTCTTTAATTCTAATATTTTATTAAGATTGTAATATTATTATTTTTAAGATTTAATATATTGATTTCTTTAAACTTTGTAATATTTTTTGGAATATTAATTATTTCTAAATTATCAATATTTATTTTATTAAGTTTTCTAAGATAATAAAGATTTTTAAATTTATTATTTATTCGACTAGGAGATAAATTTTTTCTTATATTTTTATTATGATGTAATATCTCTAATTCATTTATAAAATCTTCTAAATTAAATTTAAATTCTTCTTCCTCTTTTACAACTTCTAATTTTTGTTCAACTTCTTCTTTCTCAATAACCTTAACTTTTAACTTCAACACACCATCTATAATCTCAAACCTATACTTCTCAATCAATTCATCAAAATCCAAAGAAAAATCAATACTCAAAATACTAATAGATTTATTACCTTCTTCAATAGGTGTAAAAATAATTTCATCTTCAAAGTCATTATTATTTTTAGGAACAATAAAATATCCATTAACTTGTTCCTTTGATGAAACTAAATTCATATAAGAAAAAAGTTGCCAAAAGTTTTGAGCATCTAAGCCATAAATAGGTTTATCTTTTGATAATAATTTCCATTTTGCATCAGCTACAATTATATTATCCTCTTGAGATAAAATAAAATCAGGTTTAGCATTTACTGTTTTCTCTTCATTTTTAAAACATTTAATTATACTTTGTTCTTGGGTCTGTATATTTGATTGTCTTAATAAATAAGCACAAAACTTTTCAAAAAGATAGTTCATATCAAAGAGGATTGCCCAAAATGGTGTGGAATTTATATGAGAGGTAAAAGGCATATATTGATTAAATATAAATTCTGCTTGGTTAAAAAGTATTTCAAATTTATCATTAAGTCTATTAAAAATCATAGATTTAAAATCTTCTTTTTTTAGAGGAATAATATCTACCTCATCAAGTAAAAGATAAACTTCATGTAAAGTTTGTTTGGCTTTATAAGAGAGATTATTATCATTGAGTAAAAGTTTAGAAAGACTTCTAAATATTTGCATTAAAAGATTATTACTTGAATGTTGTTGATAAGAGTGATAGACTTTTGATTTATCTATAATATTATTTTGAATGGTTTTAGAAATAAGTATATTCCCTCTAATAAAAGAACTATTTTCTACTTTTTTTGTATAAGTAGCATAAGTTCCACTTCTTAGAGTATGTAATAGTTCTACACTAAAGAGTTCTATCACATAATGTAGCAAAGGCATCTCATCAGCTACAAGTTTAGAACTTTGAGAAGCAGAAGAGATAAAGTTTTTTTCATTAGAAACACGCAAAATATTTAAGAGCATTTTACGATGTTGTTTAACACTCTCTTCATCTAAATTATTTTTAGCAAACTTAGGTAATATTTCAAGTGTAAGTCCAGTTTTTAAAGAGACAGAACCCACAATAGAATTTACTTTAATTTCATCACCACGGTTTCCACTACGAGAAACAATATAACGAGTCTCGCCTTTTTTATCTTGATAAGTAACATTAAATAAAACTTTTTTATCTTCATTAGAGATGGTATTATTTTGAATATCCCTTTTTTCAGAAACTAAAATCTTTTGATGTTCACTAACAGTTAGAATATCATTCATAAATAGATTTTATCTCTTCGTATAGATTGATTTTATAGCTTCTAAAAATAACTTTGTATCAAATTCATCTTTAATTAGAAACTTTTTAGATATAAATATTTTTTTATTTTGATGTTCTATTAAATGGTCAAACTCTTTATCAAAAATAGCTTTATTGTCTTTCCCATCAGTAATATCAAATAAAAAGTTTTTAGTCTTAAATTTATATGACTGATTTAATACAGCACAAATTGATTCCCAATCATCATAAAAATACTCTTGAAGTAATGGAATAATATTTTTTCTCATTACTTTTTGAAGCGCTTCAATCGTTTTAATATTTAAAAAATAAGAGTGTCCTATTTGATAGTGTTCATTTTTCAAAATAGTAATTCTCTCATTCATACTTTTTAATAATATGGATAAATCTATATTATTAGTCTCCTTATATTTAGTAAATTCTTCCAAATTATATTGTGGCATACACTCCTCAAAATCAAATCTTCGTCTTAAGGCTACATCAATAAGGGCAATAGATTTATCTACAGTATTCATAGTTGCAACAATATGTAAATTATTTGGTACTGTTAATTTTTTTGGATTACCTTTATCATCTTTAGAATAAGGTAGATTAATTGACATCTCTTCTTCTTCATCTTTTCTTTTAGAGTCTTCAAGTAAAGTAAATAATTCACCAAAGATAGAAGATATATCACCTCTATTAATTTCATCAATAAGTAATATATATTTATATGTTGGATTTGCTATGGCTCTATCACAAATTTTTTTAAAAATACCATCTTTTACACTATATATAATTTGATTTTTTGGAGTTGTTTCTACTGAGATTCCCTCTACAAAATCTTGATAAGCATAGCTTGGATGAAAAGTTACGGTTTCAATAAGTGGATATTTATTATAATCAGTTTTATATGCTTTCATCTCATCTAATGAAATTTTATATTTTCTAGGAATAGAATCTAAAATTTTTTCTAAGTTAGTCTCTTTTTGTATGCGTTGAATATATTCAAATGGAATATTTAAACTTAATGGATTAGATGATGTCTGAAAGGTTTTTAATATCTTTGTATAATCTTTTAATAAAGCTTTATTTTCATTATTTTGCACAATTTGAACAGCCTCTTCTATAGCTCTTCTTGTTTTTCCTGTTCCTGCTGGGCCGTAAAATATTTTATTTAGTTTGCTTATATATATATCCTTGAATTATCTTCATATCATTATAGCTAATTGTTAATATAAAACTTAATTAAAATAATATTTCATAAGATAACCCCATCTTCCATATATATTAATCTGCTATTAAAGTCTAAATTTTGAAATAGGGAATCATGTGTTGCTACTATTATTGTCTTATTTTCAAGGTTTAGTTGATGTAATATTTCTATAAATTTAAGAGAATTTTCTTTATCTAAGTTTGCTGTTGGCTCATCACAGATTATTATATTAGGTTCTCTCACTAATGCTCTGGCTATTGCACATCTTTGTTTTTCTCCACCTGATAATGCTCTTATAGTCTGTGAAGCTTTATGCTCTATATGTGCCTTTTTCATAGCTTTATTAACCATCTTTTTAGCTTCTAAAATATCTATATTTAATGGAATTAATGGAGCTAATATATTATCTTCTACAGTTAAAGATTCTAAAAGATTAAAATGTTGGAATATAAAACCTATCTCTTTAGAACGATATAGAGATGCATGATAATCTGGTAGTTTACTAACCAATTCACCATTAACATTAACCATTCCATTACTTGGTCTATCAAGTGAAGCTATAATAGATAAAAGTGTTGATTTTCCACTTCCACTAACTCCACTTAGAATGATTGTTTCTCCATTTTTTATCTCTAAATTAATATTTTTTAGAGCTTTAAACTCTTGTGGAGTATTTTCATTAAATATCTTATCTATAGAACTTAAAGTTATCATAACATAGCCTCTTTTGGGGAAGTAACTGCTACTCGCCATACAGGTATAAGAACCGAAGCAAAAAATGGCACAGCATAAAAAATAAGTATTGAACTAAGAATTCCAAATTCAACTGTTGGTATAAAAGAAAGACTATTTTCTAAATTTTCTCCCCCTAAAAATATATCTTTAATTAATGGAGCATTGAATATAAAAATATATATATAAGCTAAAATAACGCCTAAAATAAATGATATTAAAACAACTACGAATGTTTCATAAAATTTTAATTTTAATATATCCTTAATACTCCAACCTATAGCTCTAAGAATACCTATATCTTTTTTTTCTGATGATAATACCA
>JAMOSL010000075.1 GCA_027063105.1 Campylobacteraceae bacterium | reverse complement strand
TCTATCAGATATATGTTGAATTAATGCTGTTATTTTTTTATTATCATCACTAAAAATATTAAATATAAAATTATTATTAGTACTATTTATATCACTAACATTAACACCAAATGATTCAATATCACTCGCAAAATTGTAATATAATTCAGACTTTAGATAATAATGTACCTTTTTATCATATATAGATTTTATCGTCTGCTCTTTTGCTTTGTATTTAATTGTTAATTTATCAATTTTACCATCTAGTTTTTTTATTTCTGCTTTTTTATCTCCTAATATCTGCTTATATCTATTTGACTCTGCTGTTAAATCAGCTTCTTCTTTCGTTAGAATAAAATTATGTGCATCATTGGTATATGAACCCAGTAAAAAATATAATGGATAAGATATACCTATCATAGTAGCTGATACTATTGAAATAATAAACTGTCCACTAGTTCGTTTATAAAATTCTGGGGGTCTCTCAAATATAGTTAAATTAACTGTACTCTCTGGATTGTCTAAATAATCCAGAGATAAAATAGACATAAGATATTGAAACTGATCAATATACCATTCATCTGCACCCATCTCAAAATCAAAATTAAGTTCTGAAGATTTTAGCCCTAGATAACTCTCTGTATAATTGTCAAGTCCAATAATAGGACCTTTTGAACTTCCAACAAACATCTGATCTATTGTAGTTAATTCATTTGCTCTTTTTACATAAATAACAATATCATTAATACTTATAAAAATTTCTCCAAAAAGTTTTATAAAATTCTGTTCAGCAATAGGATCTGCTGGTTTTATACCATCTACCTCTAAAATTTTAAAAAATTCGGCTTTATCTACTGTTTCGCCTATCAATTCACAATACTTATCATATATATGTTCTAAAGAGTATTCTATAGATTTTGAATATAAATATTCTCCATTTTTATAGAATGTAATAAATGTATCTTCAAGTGTGAAATATATAAAACAGTGTACCCCTGTTCTATATAATAATTCTTTTTTATATATAGCCTGATAAAGTAATGGAGCAGGAATAATTAAATCTATATATTTTGTCTCTTCTAAAGTAGGAGGATATAATTCATCTATTATCTCTGGTTCAATAATAAAGACATGAAATACTCTGTTTTCTTCATTTTCTAAACCCTCAATATATTTAATCATATATTCATTAGCTTGGTCAAGTCCTAAATCTTCATAAACCTGTGTCTCTATGATATCAGGAATATCACTCTCTTCCATACTATGAGCAATTTCTACATTAGTAGTAATCATATCTTTATTAGTTAAATAGGAAGTGACATAATTTACTGTGTTGTAGGTAAGTCGTTTGAGTGGTTTTATACTATTATCTTTAAGAGTATAAAATTTTGAAGTATATGGGTCAACACTAACAATATTACTAATTTTTGATTTTTTTACACTCATATTATAGAAATTCCTTAGTTTATTGAATGATTATATATACTTTAATATTAAAACCTTCTTACAATAAGGTTAAGAGTTAATATTTAAAAAATTCCGAGGAAAATATTGTTTTAGGAGAATAATACTTTTTAAGTATTTTAAAGTTTAAACTGGTTGCGGAAGAAGGATTTGAACCAACGACCTTCGGGTTATGAGCCCGACGAGCTACCAAACTGCTCTATTCCGCGATAGTTATAAATTAAATTGGTTGCGGAAGGAGGATTTGAACCAACGACCTTTGGGTTATGAGCCCAACGAGCTACCAGACTGCTCTATTCCGCGATAATTATAAACTTACATTTTTCAAATTAAATTGGTTGCGGAAGAAGGATTTGAACCAACGACCTTCGGGTTATGAGCCCGACGAGCTACCAAACTGCTCTATTCCGCGACAATTATAAATAATATGGATGGGGTAGAGGGATTCGAACCCCCGATACCAGTACCAAAAACTAGTGCCTTACCGCTTGGCGATACCCCAACACTCATAAGTTAAATTTCTTATGTGGACGGCATTATAGCTCAAAAAATTATTATTGTCAAGGATTATTTCAAAAAAATAAAAAAAGTTTTTCTATAAGCTAAAGATGGAGGTGGTATAATGCCTTTAAATAAAATATAATCAAGAGGAAAAAATAGAATGCCAAAAGATGCAATCAAGAGAGTTGAAAAAGCCATTAACGAAATTAAAAAAGGTAAAATGGTTATTATGATGGATGATGAAGACAGAGAAAATGAAGGTGATTTAGTTTACGCAGCTACTTTTTCTACTCCTAATATGGTTAACTTTATGGCTAAAGAAGCTAGAGGTTTAATATGCACACCTATTACAAAGAAACTTGCTATAAAACTTGATTTAATGCCAATGGTTGCAAATAATATATCAAATCATGAAACTGCATTCACTGTGTCTATTGACTCAACAACTGCATCTACAGGAATATCTGCAGGAGAAAGAGATGATTGTATATCAAAGTTAGCAAATCCATTGACCTCATCAGAAGATTTTGTTCGTCCAGGGCATATATTTCCATTAATTGCTAAAGATGGTGGTGTTTTAGTAAGAACTGGTCATACAGAAGGTTCAGTAGATTTATGTAAATTGGCAGGATTAGCTCCAGCAGGAGTTATATGTGAAATCATTAAAGACGACGGAGAGATGGCAAGGAAAGATGACCTAGAAATTTTTGCAAAAAAACACAATATGATAATTGTATATATATCTGATATAGTTGCATATCGATTGGCAAATGAAAAGCTTGTAAAAAAAATATCTGAAGAAGAAATAGAAATTTTAGATACAAAAGCTATTCAGGTTAATTATCAAGATCATATTGGAAGAGTTCATAAAGTGATACAATTTTACAAATCTCATGAAACAGCTAATGTAAAATTTCATAATATAGGAGTTGATATAGACCTTATTCTTGACCAAAAAAGATTTATATCTATGACAAAATCATTAGATTATTTAAAACATAATGGAGGTATACTAATTTTCTTAGATACAAAAATAATATCAAAAGAACAAGCAAAAGAATTTGGTATAGGTGCTCAAATTTTAAAAGATATGGGAATTAAAAATATCAAGCTATTAACTACTAATAAGGAAACAGAATTTGTAGGTCTTAGTGGATTTGGGTTAGATGTTATTGAAAAGATAGAGATATAAGCATTTTTACTATAAAATATAAGTATATTTTTATAAAGGACAGTTTATGTTAAAGTTTACTTCAAACTATATTAAGCAAACAGAAAACAACAAAGAAACGATTATCCAGAATGCATTTGATACACTTAAAGAGGAAAGAGATAGTAAGAAGATTGGTTATTACGATCTTCCTACAGACTCTCTCTCTCATATTGAGCGTATAGAAAAGATGAATTTTGATAATATAAAACAGGTTGTGATAATGGGTATTGGTGGTTCGTCTTTAGGAATCAAGGCTATAGAATCAATTCTACAACCTTATAGTAAGAATACTAAAGAGATGTTGTTTTTGGAAAACTCTGACCCAATAACTCTATTAGAAACTATAGGTAAAATAGATAAAGAGAATGCTATTTTCTTCATAATTTCTAAATCTGGTTCAACTATAGAAACAACATCTACACTTAAAACTCTTATTAAATACTTGGATATTGATTTAGATGGGGAAGATAGTAAGAAATTATTTGCAATTACAGACAATAATTCTGTGTTATCCAATTTTGCAAAACATCATGGGTTAAATGAATTCAATATACCAGATAATGTTGGTGGTAGATTTTCTGTACTTAGTGCTGTTGGAATTATCCCATTAACTGTTGCTGGATATGATACTAAAGCTATTTTAAAGGGAGCAGGTAACTTTATTGAGAGTTTTTTTAATAACAAAGAAAATCATATTTTAGAAAAAGCTTGTTATCTATATAATAATTCATCAACTAAACCAATTAGTGTTTTATTCTCTTATGCAGATAGATTAGAAAATCTTACAAAATGGTTTGTTCAATTATGGGGAGAATCTTTAGGCAAAATAGATATAGAAGGGAACAGAGTAGGACTTACACCTATTGGACTTACAGGAGCAGTTGACCAACACTCATTTCTACAATTAATAATAGAAGGTCCAAAAGACAAGATTATTACATTTATAACAATAGAAGATTTTGAAAGAGATTTAAATGTACCGAATATTACATTAAAAGGTATAGAAAAAACTGACTTCATTAATGGAACAAGTTTTAATACGCTAATTAATGCTCAAGCTGATGCTACAAAACAAAGTATTATAGAATCAGGAATTGATACAGATACTATAAGTATAGATAAAATTACAGCTGAAAATATTGGAGCATTATTAGCATATTATGAAGTTTTAACTTCTCTAGTTGGAGCAATGTTAAATGTTGATACATATAATCAACCTGGTGTTGAATTGGGAAAAGTTATTTTATATAAGAATTTAGGAGAATAAAGAATAAATGAAATTACATACTTATGATATAAATCAAAAATATAAAAAAAGTGTTGCCTATTTCTCAATGGAATTTGCAGTTAGTCAATCTTTAAAAATATACTCTGGAGGACTAGGTTTTCTAGCTGGTTCGCATATGAGAAGTGCTTATGATTTAAAACAAAATATAGTAGGTATTGGACTTCTTTGGAGCTTTGGATATTATGACCAATCAAGAAATGAAGATGGAATTTTACAACCTACATTTAGAAGAAAATTTTATTCATTTTTAAAAGAGTTAGATGTACACATTACCGTTAAAATAGATAATGTTGATGTTAGAATTAAAGCATTTTTAGTGTCTCCAGAGATATTTGGAACTGCTCCAATGATACTTCTCTCAACAGATGTAGATGAAAATGATTATTTATCAAGAACTATTACACATAAATTATATGATGCAAATGATAGAACAAGAGTTGCTCAAGAGATAGTATTAGGAATTGGGGGAACAAAAGTATTAGAGGCATTGAATCATAAAGTTGATATATATCATATGAATGAAGGTCATGCATTGCCATTAGTATTTGAATTATATGGAAAACATTATCAGACGAAAGAAGAGCTAAAAAAGCATATTGTATTTACGACTCATACACCTGAAACAGCAGGAAACGAAGAGCATAACATACACTTTTTGCATGAAATGGGTTTCTTTAATGGTCACTCTTTAGATGTGGTAAAAGATATTGCAGGATATAGTGAAGATAATGATACATTTAGTTTAACGGTAGGAGCATTGCGTACAGCTAAAATTGCTAATGCTGTATCTAAAATACATGGAAAAGTGGCAAATGAGATGTGGGATTGGGTTGATAACCGTTGTGAAATAATATCAATAACAAATGCTCAAAATAAAAAATATTGGACAGATAAAACTCTAATTCGTGCATTAGATGAGCATGAAGATTATGAAGTTATGGCAAGAAAAAAACACCTAAAAAAACTACTATTTGGAGTAGTTGCAGACCAAACAGGAAAAATGTTTGATCCAGAAGTTTTAACTATTGTATGGGCAAGAAGATTTGCAGAGTATAAAAGACCTGATTTATTATTATATGATTTAAAGAGATTTAATGAACTAATCAATAATATTGATACACCAGTGCAAATTATTTGGGCAGGAAAACCCTATCCCTTCGATACAGGAGCTATAAATACATTTAATGAACTTATTAGAGTTAGCAGACATTATAAAAATATGGCTGTATTAACAGGATATGAATTAAATTTATCGAAACTTCTAAAACATGGTAGTGATATATGGTTAAATACTCCAAGAATTACAAGAGAAGCTAGTGGAACAAGTGGAATGACTGCCAGTATGAACGGTTCTATTCATTTTTCTATTGATGATGGTTGGCATCCAGAGTTTGCAAGAGATGGAAAAAATGCATTTACAATTCCCCATTCAGACCACACTCTACCAATAGCAGAACAAGATAAACAAGATCACTATAATATGATGGAAGTATTAGAAAAGAAAATTATACCTCTATATTATAATCAACCAAAAGAATGGGTAGAAATTATGAAAAGTGCCATGTCTGAAATAGAAGATGATTTTAACTCTGGAAGAATGGCAAAAGAGTATTATAGAAAAATGTTTAATATAGATATAGGATAAAAAATGACTTCTAATATTGGTGTAATGCGTGAAGTTCAAGGGCTTAAAGATATAGATGTAACAGGAAAAAGAGTTTTAATCAGAGTTGATTTTAATGTACCTATGGATAGCCATAATAATATATCTGATGATAGAAGAATTAGAATGGCTTTACCTACTATTAATTATTGTATAGACCATAACGCTTGTTCTATAACTTTAGTAACACATTTTGGAAGACCTAAAAATGGATATGAAGAAGAATATTCTCTCAAACATATTGTAAAAAGATTAGAGAGACTTCTACATAGAAGAGTTGAATTCATAGATAATTTTGAAACATCAAGAGATGAAATTGCAACTTGTTCACTAGAAAGAGTATTTCTATTAGAAAACATCCGTTTTCATGATGGTGAAAAGAAAAATAGTAAAGAGTTATCAGAAAAACTATCATCTATTTGTGATATATATGTAAATGATGCTTTTGGTACATCTCACAGAGAACATGCATCAACTTATGGTATTACAGAATTTGTAGATACTAAAGTTGCAGGGTTTTTGATGCTAAAAGAGATAGAAGCATTTGGAAAAGCTTTAGAAGAGCCAATTAGACCAATTGCTTTAGTTGTTGGTGGAGCAAAGATATCAACTAAAATAACATTATTAAAATCTGTATTGGATAAAATCGATAAACTTATAATTGGTGGAGCTATGAGTAATACATTCCTAAAAGCATTAGGATATGATATGCAAAATTCTTTATATGAAGATAGCTTTATAGATACTGCTTTAGATATTATGAAACAAGCTAGAGAAAAAGGTGTTAAACTATATCTTCCTGTTGATTTAGTTACAACTAATAATTTAGATAATCCTATAGATATTCAAATAGTACCTGCACAAGATATTTTAGATGAATTTATGGCAGTTGATATTGGTCCTGCTACTGTAAAACTATTTAGTGAAGCTATTGGATTATCAAATACAATTATTTGGAATGGTCCTATGGGTATATATGAGGTCGATAAATTCTCAAGAGGTACAAACAAGATAGCAAATGCCATAGCAGATACTTATGCGTATACTATCGTTGGTGGTGGGGATACTGCTGATGCTGTAGAAAAGGCTAGAGAAGTAGAAAATTTTAGTTTTATATCAACAGGTGGTGGTGCTAGTTTAGAGCTATTAGAAGGTAAAATTTTACCAGGATTTGCAAGATTAGATAGAAAAGAAGAGAATAACTAATGGCATTAGCAATAATGTGTTCTGGTGGTGATGCTGCTGGAATGAATCCTGCTATTAAAAAATTTGTAGATTATGCATATAAGAAAGGTGAAGAGCCATACCTTATATATCGAGGATTAGAAGGTCTAATTGATGGTAAAATTGTAAAAGCTGAACATAGAGATGTTGCAGGAATACTTCATCGTGGAGGTACAATTATTCAATCCTCTAGGTCAAAAAGATTCTTTGAATATCAATTTAGAGAACAAGCCTATAATAATCTAAAGAAACATAATATAAGTGGATTAATTGTATTAGGTGGTGATGGTTCATTTAGAGCTATGGATAGGTTTAGCAGTGAATTTAATCTTAATTTTGTTGGTATTCCATCTACTATAGATAATGATATAAATGGTACAGAATACTGTTTAGGGTCGGATACAGCTTTAAATGTAATCAGAGATGCTTTAGATAAAATTAGAGATACAGCTTCTTCATTCAATAGAGCCTTTTTAGTTGAAGTTATGGGCAGAGATTGTGGTCATTTAGCAATTGTATCAGCTATGGCGAGTGGTGCAGAAATATGTGTAGTTCCAGAGATAGAATTTGAATCTGAAGCTTTAGGAAAAAGATTAAGAAAAGAAGTTGAAAATGGTAGACACTATGCTTTAGCAATAGTAGCTGAAGGTACAAAAAAGACAACAGAAATTCATAAATGGCTTCAGGAAACAGTAGGATTAGAAACTAGAGTTAGTATATTGGGACATATTCAAAGAGGTGGAAATCCAACAGTAAGAGATAGATTAATGGCATTTGATTTTACAATTACAGCAATGAATCATCTCTTAAATTCTACAAACTCAAATAAAGTTGTTGTTTATAGAGATGGAGAGTTTAAACTAATTGAAATAGAAGAGGTGGTATCAACAAAATATAAATTACCAAAAAGATACCTAGATGCAATAAACTTATTAGATTAAAAGGAATTATTATGATAAAAATTACAGTAAATGGAAAAAAAGCGTGGATAACATTCAATATTAAATTAGATCAAGGAGATAAAGTAGAACTTTTAGGCTCTTGGGATAATTGGGAAAAGAAGAATACAATGAAATTGAAAAAAGATGGTAACCTAGCAATTACAAAGGTTTTACCTACAGGTAAACATTATGAGTTTGGATACTTAATCAATGATAAAGAGTGGATTTGTGACGACTCAACAGATTTTATCGAAACAGAATTTGGTTCAAAAAACTCTATTATTAAAATATAAATTTCTAATCAAATAAATCCTAGAATAGAAAGATGAGAAGAGCTAAAGCAGAAGATGAGGTGATGTTAGCTAAAATTAGAGCCTAATAAAAAACTAAGGTTATATATGCATTTTGAAAAATATCCATTTGAAAAACTAAATATTCTTTTAGAGGATATTATACCTAATACTAAATACTCTCCTCTATCTTTAACTATAGGAGAGCCTCAATTTAATACTCCTCAATTTATTTTAGATGAGCTTAACAATGAGGCTCATCTTTTAAATAAATACCCAAAAACTTCTGGTGAATCTATACTTAGAAATGGTATGTTAAATTATTTAAAAAATAGATTTAATTTAGAACTAGATAACTCTCAAATTATACCTACCTTTGGAACTAGAGAAGTTTTATTCAATTTTCCACAATTTCTTTTACATAATATTGAAAATCCTGTTATGGCATTTCCTAACCCTTTTTATCAAATATATGAAGGATCTGCTATAGCAAGTAGGGCTGAAGTTATATATTTAAATCTTGACCCAGAAAATAGTTTTTTGCCAATTATAGATGAAGATAAGCTAAAGAAATGTGATTTTGTAATTATAAATTCTCCAAATAATCCAACCTCATCAGTTATGACTCTTGAACTATTAAAAGAGTGGGTTCAATTAGCTTTAAAGTATGACTTTGTATTGCTAAATGATGAATGTTATGTTGATTTATATTTAGATAAGCCTATTCCATCTCTTCTTAATGCTAGTATAGAGGCTGGAAATGTAGATTTTAAAAATATATTAGTTATCAATTCAGTTTCTAAACGCTCATCAGCTCCAGGACTCAGAAGTGGATTTATAGCAGGGGATAGCAACATTCTTAAATCATATATGACATATAGAACTTATATTGGATGTGCTTCACCTCTACCTCTTCAATATGCTTCTGCTCTTGCATGGGGAGACCAAAATCATGTTGATACTTTCAGAGAAAAATATATTAAGAATTTTAAATTGGCAAAAGAAATTTTAAATATAGAAACTCCAATGGCTACTTTTTATATATGGCTAGAAGTAGATGATGAGATAAAATTTACAAAAAAATTATATAGAGAATATAATATTAAAGTTCTTGCAGGTAGCTTCTTGGGAAGAGAAGAGCAAGGAAAAGGATTTGTTAGATTAGCTTTGGTATATGAAGAAGATTTAACTCGTGATGCATTAAATAGGATAAAAGCGTGTTTAGATGAAGATTAGATATATACTTTTTATATTCTTTTTTAGTATTCTATTAAATGCTGACTACTCTATAATAGAAAGCCAACGATTACCTACAAGAATAGATAAAATGCCAAGCAATAAAATAGAAGATGACCATAAAATACCTCAAAACTTATCATATTATGCATATCAAGCAAAACCTTTATCAGGGAAAAAGCAGAGAAAACTAAATAAAATCTATAATAAAAAATATTTCTCTCCTTGGAATCTAAAGAAATTTGATAAGAGCTTAAAAGATATATCTTGGGCAATAAGAAGTGTACAAAAACATAAAATTTATAACTCTGACTATAGAAGAATTAAAAACTTAACATATAATAAATGGATTAAAAATTCAAACTATTCAAATTTAAATAGCTTAAGAAAGTATGGTATAACTATCAAACACTCTAATCTTCACGCATTTCCAATGAGTCAAGCATATTATTATGACCCTAAAAAGACAGGAGAAGGTTTTCCTTTTGATTATAATCAGAATAGCTCATATCATATAAATACTCCTCTTTTTATTTCTCACTATTCATTAGATAAAAAATGGGCATTTGTAAGAGGCTCTACAGCTTATGGTTGGATATCAATTTCTAATATTGCATTAGTTGATAAAAAATTTATGCAAAACTTTAAAAATGATAAATATTCTATTGTGATAAAAGATAATCTTAGATTGCTTAATAACAATAAATCAATTAGTATTATAAAACTAGGCTCTATCTTTCCAAGAGGAAAATATAAAGATGATAATAATAGTATAAAAGAGGGTTATCTATTTGCATCAAAAGATAAAAATGGTCAGGCAAATTTAGAGATAGCTACTATTAATAAAAATAATCTTATTGCTAAGAAACCAATAGCATTTACGCCATCAAATATATCCAGAATAGCAAAAGAATTAATTAATGAACCTTATGGATGGGGTGGACTTTTAGAGACTAGAGACTGCTCATCTATGACAAAAGATTATCTTAGTGTATTTGGTATATTTTTACGCAGAAACTCAAATAAACAATCTAAAGATGGTATATCTAAAAATATAAAAAAGTATAAAAAATGGCAAAAGAAGAAAGTTATAATATCTAAAGCAAAACCATTTAGATCATTACTTTATGTAAAAGGTCATATCGTTTTATATATAGGTCAGTATAGAGGTGAACCTATTATTATGCATACATATTGGGGAGCTAGATTAAAAGATGGTTCAAAACATATTTTGGGAAGAACTTTAATTAGTACGACAGAACCAGCAAAAGAGTTAGAAAATATTAAAGAAAGAAGTAAGCTTATTAACACACTTTCTAATATTATTACATTTGGAGAATAAAAAATGAATATATTTAAAAAACTATTTAAATATTATATATTAATGATAAGCATATTCTTTATAGGAAGATTATCACTGTTCATTATATATTGGGACAGAATAGAAAATAGCCAGACTAACTATCTTCTTAGTTTTGCATATGGATTAAAGATGGATACGATTATGGCTTCAATGCTTCTTGTTATACCTCTTCTACTTCTAAGCTTTAGTCCTAAAAAATGGGATATACAAATTGATAAAATTTTGAGGATTTATTTTTTAATAGTATTTGTATTAATAATATATATTGAGAATGCTACAATTCCATTCTTTGCTGAATATGATGTTAGACCTAATTATAAATTTGTAGAATATTTAGAATATCCCGAAGAGGTGTTTAATATGATTTTAGCTGATTATCAGATAGAATTATATATAGCTTTAGGTATCATATTTATTTTTTCTATCATATTATGGTTCAAAACTAAAAACTCCTTTTCCCATCTATTAGAATTAAATTTATGGAAAAGAGTTATAATATTTTTTCCTATTGCTATTTTACTTTTTATTGGGATTCGTTCCTCATTTGGTCATCGTCCTGCAAATATATCTGATGCCCTATTCTCTTCTAGTCGTATTGTAAATGAAGTGACAAAAAACTCTTTTCATAGTATAGTTTATGCAATATATGCAAACCAACGTTATGAAACAAAAGGGGTTAAGAAACTATATGGAGATATGCCTATCGACGAAGCGTTAAAGAGAGTAGCCGATAGATTAGGCATAATAGAAAATGATTTAAAATCTAAAATTTCACCATTTTCAAGAAGGGTAGAAAGCAATTTTCAATCTAGAGATAAAAAGAATATAGTTATCTTTTTACAAGAGAGTTTAGGTTATCAATTTGTATCTGAAAAGTTGACCCCTAATCTTCTTAGATTAAAGAAAGATGGATTATGGTTTGAAGAGTTATATTCTAATGGAACAAGAAGCGTTAG
The DNA here is from genome assembly GCA_027063105.1 of Campylobacteraceae bacterium. Classification (GTDB taxonomy): domain Bacteria; phylum Campylobacterota; class Campylobacteria; order Campylobacterales; family Sulfurovaceae; genus SZUA-451. The sequence continues at coordinate 786 of JAMOSL010000075.1, read as the reverse complement.
AGGAATTGCTGGAATTACAGCAGGAACATTAGCCGTAGCAGGAAAAGGTGTTGTAAAGAGAAATAAATCTCAAAATGATTTCTTTACATTTGCAGCACTTTTAAAGCCTTACGGTTATTATTCTCTATTTTTATATGGAGGAGAAGCAAGATTTGATAATATGAAATCTTGGTTTATAGGAAATGGATTTGATGAAGTAATAGAACAAAAAGATTATCTAAATCCTGAATTTGTTGCAACTTGGGGCGTTAGTGATGAAGATTTAGTAAATAAAGCAAATAAGAGATTTGAGGAATTACATCGAAGAGGACAACCATTTAGTGCATTAATGTTTAGCTCATCAAATCATAGCCCTTTTGAGTATCCAAGTGGAAGAATTGAACCTATAGATAATAAAATATATAGTCTAAAGAATGCTATAAAATATGCTGATTATGCGATTGGAAAATTTTTTGAAGATGCAAAAAAATTAAATTATTATAATAATACCATATTTGTAGTAGTAGCAGACCATAATATTAGAGTTTATGGAGATGATATAGTTCCTGTTGATATGTTTCATATTCCTGCTTTGATTATAGGAGAAACAGTAACCCCTCAAATATACTCAAAGCAGACATCACAACCAGATGTTCTAGCTACAGTCTTAGATTACATAGGAAAAGATTTTAAATATCCTATTTTAGGAAACTCTATATTTAGTGATAACAAAAAAGATATAAATCTTATGCAATTCAACGAAAACTATGCATTAAGAGTTGGAGATGAAGTAGCTGTAATTGTTCC
>JAMOSL010000074.1 GCA_027063105.1 Campylobacteraceae bacterium | reverse complement strand
AGAAAATATATACTTTGAAATTTTTAGAAGCGAAAATGATAAAGATGCTTGTAATAGCAGAACCAGAATAGCTATTGTTGGTGGTAATAAATTTACGGATAGTGACTTAAATAGTTCCACAAACTATAACTATACGATTCGAGCTATTAATAAAATATCTGGTTATAAATCACCATTTGCACCAATTATAAAAGTTAGAACAGGATTAGAAGATGATGAATTTTTTAAACTTATATTTGCTAGTAAAAGTGGAACAGGATATGTTGGTGAGCATACACAAGAGCAGAATCGTTCACATTTTGGTAATAACTCTTTATTTGTAGGAATTAATAAATCTAAAGGTATATGTGATGGTATCATAAGTTTTGACTTTGATAGTTTACCAGATAATGCAATTATTAAAGATGCAAGGTTATATTTATATCCAATGAATCGAGTTGGTGCAAAAATAGAGAAATTTGGAGAGTGGAATTTATCTCTAATGGAGAGTGGAGCTTTCAATGAGATTACAGATTTTAAATCAATAGATGATGCAGATACAAAAGGGACTATTGGTAGAGCAATTAAGTCTCATAATTTAACCCAAGGTATATGGAACTTTTGGGAATTTTCTAGTCATGAGTGTGAAGTTCTTCAAGATGAAATTATTCATGGTACAGCACACTTTAGAATAGATGGTCCTAAATATTTACCAGATGGTGAAGATTCTCAAATAATGCAGTTTGATATAGGATATGGTCAGCATGGTGGAGGTATTCATTATAGACCCATATTAGATATAAAATATACAGTAGAAGAGAATAAGTTAAAAACTTCACCATCTAAAATAACTACTATATCTCAATCTGATATTCAGGATGATATTCTAAAAAGTGGATTTGATCAAGATGGAAATAAGGTTTATGGATATTTAGAGTTTGATATATCTGATTTACCAAATTGTGATACGACTGTTATTACAAAATGTGCATTAAAGATTAAAAATAAAAAAGTATTTAAAAAGAAAAGTGATATTAGATATTATGTTGAATTAGTAGATATAGATGATATTCAAAGCTACAATGATATTAGAAATAGAGAGAAGATAGAGTATATAGGATATGAAGTATCAGGTAGTGATTTAAACTCAAAAGATTATCAATATTTTAATTTTGATACATTTTCAAAGATTACATTAGATGATATGCGTAAAGATAATAAAAATATAAAATTTGTTCTTAGAGCTACATCTTCAATAGGTGCTAAGGGTAGGCTTATGGAGTGGAATAATGATATTGAATTAGTGGTTAAATATATTGAAAAAAGAAGAAATAATCCACAAATGGTTCAAAATCTTAAAATCTCAAAAGAGTTAGGAATGATAAAGCTAAATTGGGATACTATCAAAGATAACGCTGTGGCTGGATACTATGTAGTTAGAAATACTTTCCATAAACCAAAACATTTTACAGATGGTGTAAAAATTTATGGTGGAAAAGATAATTATACTTATGACAATTATGCATCATTTGATAAAGAGAAGTATTATTCAGTTTTTAGTTATGATGATGTACCAAACTTTTCAGAAGCTACAACAGTTTATTATAATCCATTAGAAAGATATTAGGAGGATGAGAGCCTATGGTAGCATTAGATAAATTTTTATATAATAATTCTGGTAAAAAGATAGTTCTTTTAGGTAAAGGAGAACTTTTTAGTCGAGATGAGTACATAGGGTTCTTAAAAAATAAGAATATAGAAGTTGTGTCCAGATTAGATGATGGTGCAGTTGCCGTTATAGAACATCATAGAGTTAGTCATATGGAGGAACTAATCTCTTGTGATGCTTATGTTCATGATATTCCTATTTATAAGTTAGCAGAATTTGAAAAATTAATGAGTTCATCTTTAGTAGACACACATATTCTAATGAGTTTAAAGCTTAGAAATGACCAAAAAAGACTTTATCAACTTTTACATAATCCATACATAAATGATTCTCTATTCTTAAAATTAATTCCAATGTATATATGGAGTGATGAACAAAATCATGATAGTAATGAAGATAGAGGTGTTGTAATGGCAACTCTTAGACGATTTTTAAAAGTTAAAGAGAATGAGGAAGATGTTCTATTTTCTCATCTTTCATTAAATCGTTTGGTACAAGAGACTAAAAATCCAGAATTATTATATGCACTTCTCTATTTTCCAAATTACAAATTTCTACAAAAAGGAAAAAAATGGATAACTTTAAGAGAGATTATCGCACTCAGTACATATATTGATAATTTAACAATAAAAAAACTAATGAGATTTAGAGATTCAACTATTCCATTTTATTTAGCATCAAATAGTTCTACCCCATTAAATATATTAAAACAGTTTGCAGGAACTTATCATGAGATAGAAATTGATGAGGCTTTAGCATCTAATATTGGTATAGACCATACTCTTTTTATAGAACTTTTAAGTAAAAGAGGAAGTGTTAGAGATACTCTTTTAACATACCAACCTATTAATACAAAGAGGTTTGAATTAATAAATGCTCTTCAAATAGAGGAGGATACTTATGAATATCTTGGATATAATATATTAATTGAGGAAGATGTTCTTAAGCGATTAGTTAAAAGAAATAGTATTTGTTTGCTGAAATCATTATCTTGTAATCCATCATTAACTTCTGATATGCTTAAAACTATATATAATAAAGGAAATAGTTTATTTTATCCATTTATTGCATCTAACCCTTCAGTATCTGGAGATATATTAGAAAAAATATATAAAACGGCAAAGAATAATGAAATATTATTATGTGCTTTAGGTTCAAATCCAGCAACACCTTTATATATTCTTCAAGAGTTATTTGAGAGAGAGATTTTTGATATCAATGAATCACTGGCATCTAATGAATCTCTTCCACTAGAATTTTTAAATATACTAAAAATAGATACACGACTTAGGAATGCTTTAAGTAACAATAAATCGTTTACGGCAAATATCAGCCAAAATCTTGGGATATAAAATATGAAATCATCAAATATAACTAAAGTTGTAGAGAAATTAATTATACAAAAATTACCTGTATTTATATGGGGAGCTCCAGGAATTGGAAAGTCATCTATTGTTAAGTCTATTGCTAAAGATAAGAATTTAGATTTTATAGACTTACGACTATCTCTTCTTGACCCAACAGATTTAAAAGGTATTCCATTTTTTGATGCTAAGAGTAATGAGGGAGTTTGGGCTAAACCTAGCTTTTTACCAAAAGAAAATGATACTAGAGAGGGTATTCTATTTTTAGATGAAATAAATACTGCACCTCCATCAGTTCAGGCTTCTGCTTATCAACTTATATTAGATAGAAAAATAGGAGATTATACTCTTCCTAGTGGTTGGAGTATAATTTCGGCTGGAAATAGAGAAAATGATAGAGGTGTCATATATAAAATGCCTCCACCTCTAGCTAATCGTTTTGTTCATTTTGAGATGGAAGTAGATTTCGAGGATTGGAAGAGTTGGGCATATAAAAATAGTATAGATTCATCAATTATTGCATTTTTATCTTATGACAAAAGTATGCTTTTTAGATTTGATGCTACAAGTTCTCAAAAGAGTTTTGCAACACCAAGGTCTTGGGATTTTGTTAATACTATTTTAAAAAGTAAATTAGAAGAGAATCTTCTTTTAGAGAGCATTTCAGGAGCAATTGGGAAAGAGGTTGGAGTTGCATTTATGAGCTTCAGGAAAGTTATGAAAGATTTACCACCTCTTGAAGATATATTAAATGGGAATTTAAAGTCTATTGAATCAACTGATGATACAAAAATAATGATGGCTATTAGTATAGGGCTTGTGAATCTATTAAGAGATAATTTATCTATGGAAAATATCGAAAATATTATAGATTTCTCATTAACTATTCCAAGTGAATACTCTATAATGTTAGTCAGAGATATTCAACAAAATAATATACCAATAGAGAATTGTTCTAAATGGGGTGATTGGGTTAGAAGATTTGAATATTTATTAGTTTAAAAAATTGGAGAATATAAAATAGTGACAAATATAATTATTACAGGATGTAGCACAGGTATTGGATTGGCAACAGCAGAGTATCTTGATAGATTAGATATTAAAGTCTATCCAACAGCTAGAGAGCAAGTAGATGTTGATATGTTAATTGAGTTAGGATTTAAAAATGCTATGATTTTAGATATTAGAAAACCTGAAGATATTACAAAAGTTATAAATAAAGTTTTAGAGATAGATGGTCATATTGATGTTTGGTTTAATAATGCAGGATATGGACAGACAGGAGCTATTGAAGATATAAAAGTAGAGTTTCTTAGAGAGCAGTTTGAGACAAATGTATTTGGACTTCATGAAGCTACTCGACAGATAATTCCAGTAATGAGAAAGCAGGGATACGGAAAAATTATTCAACATAGTTCAGTATTGGGAATAATCTCTCTTTTTGGACGAGGTGCTTACAATGCAAGTAAATATGCAATAGAAGGTTTGACAGATACTTTAAGACTAGAATTAGATGGTACAAATATATATCCTGTTATCTTAAATACAGGTCCAATTACAAGTGATTTTAGAAAAACAGCAATGAGAACGCTAAGAGAAAATATAGATATTGAGAATTCTATATTTAAAGAACATTATAAAAAGAATTTAAGTGCAAAAAAGAGTAAAGTCCCATTCAATGAAGGTTCTGATTCTGTTGCTTATATAGTTCATAAAATTATTTTAGCTAAAAAACCAAAACCTAGATATTATATTACAAAAGCTACTTATTTATTAGGATATTTAAAGAGAATTCTTAGCACATCAGTTCTTGATAAACTTCTTCTTAGAGTAGGTTGATGAGTTCTAAAGATAAAATACAAAAGGCAAGAGAAAAATTAATATTAGAAGAGCCATATTTTGGAACAGTTGCAACAACTTTAAAATTAAAAGAATCGTATGATATTAAAAGCTTTGAATCCAACGGAAAAAATTTAATATATAATCCTGATTATATTGATATTGTGGATAGTGAAGATATAGAGTTTATGTTAGCAAATGGAGCTATGCACTCAATATTAAAACATAATAATCGTGTTGGTAGCAGATATGTAAAACTTTGGCAGTTAGCAACAGATTTAACTATAAATAGTATATTAGTAAAAAATGGCTTATCTCTACCTCTTGATGCTAATTTTGAAGATAGGTTTGATGGATTCTATGCAGAAGAAGTTTATGAAATTTTATATTCAGAGATTAAAGATGAAGAGTTAAGTGATGATGAGACATTTGATGATAAGAGAAGTGATGAGGTTCAAGAGGAGATAGTTGAAGATATTGATGAATTAGAATTTTTAGAACAACTATTGGATAAAATGAGTAGACAGGGGACTCTACCAAAAGATTTAAAACTATTAATTCCAGAATATTTTAGTAATAAGATAGATTGGAGAGATATTTTGTATCGATATATTGCATCTTATGCTAAAAGTACATTTTCGTTTATGCCACCAAATAAAAAATATTTGTATAGAGGAATATATCTACCTGCATTAAGTTCAGATTTACTTCGTATCGTTATAGCTATTGATACCTCAGGTTCAGTAGATGAAAAACTATTATCTATATTTCTATCTGAAGTTCAATCAATAACTCAACAATATCCAAATTATGAGATAGATATAATTACAGCTGACAGTAAAATTCAATCTCATGAAGTTTTTTTAGCAGGTGAAAATTTAAATTATGAGATAACAGGACGAGGTGGAACAGATTTTAATATTGTGTTTGAATATATAGATAGATATGTGGATTATCCAACAATACTTTTATATTTTACAGATGGATATGGAACATTTCCAAATAGTGAACCATCTTATGATACAGCTTGGATTACACCAAATGACATAGAAGTTCCTTTTGGAGAGAAGATAGTTTTGGATATAATATAAATTAAAAAAGGATAATAATGATAAATATTTTTAGAGAGTATGATATTAGAGGTATATTTGAGAAAGAGTTAAATGAAGATGTTGTAACAAAAATTGGATATGCATTATCATCTAAATTTGATGGTGAATTTATAGCTATTGGATATGATGCAAGAAGTCACTCTCCACAACTATTTGAATGGTTAAGTGCAGGATTTAATGCTGGAGGTAAAAAGGTTCTAGCTATGGGAATTGTTCCAACCCCTGCTAATTATTTTTGTAATTATCAAACTTTAAAAACTTTAACTAATGGTGAAATAAATAGTGATATTATGCCTTCAGCTTCTGTTATGATTACAGGTTCTCATAATCCACCAGAGTATAATGGATTCAAAATTACAATAAATCAATCACCATTTTTTAGTGAAGATATATACTCAATGGGTAGAGATATTGCTGTTATGGATAGCGTTAATATGGTTGAGAGTGATATAACTAATATTGATGCAAATAGATTATATGTAGATTATTTAGTTGAAAATTTCTCTCATCTTAAAGGTATGGATACAAAAATAGTTTATGATTGTGGAAATGGTGTAGCAGGTGTTGTTTTACTAGAAATATTTGAAAAATTAGAGTTAGATACAAAAGGTATATATATTGACCCTGATGGAACATTTCCAAATCACCATCCAGACCCATCAGAAGAAGAGAATTTAGAAGATATAAAAGTCTTATTAAATGATGGTGCTGATATTGCATTTGCTTATGATGGAGATGCAGATAGAATAGCAGTTTTAACTCAAAAGTATAATATTAAAGGTGACCAAATGGCACTTTTATATTCTTTAATTATGGATAAACCAACAGTTATTGGTGAAGTTAAATGTTCACAAGTTATGTATGATGAGTTAGAAAGAAGAGGTTCTAAAGCAATTATGTATAAAACAGGACATTCAAATCTCAAAGTAAAAATAAAAGAGACAGGTGCAGATTTAGCTTGTGAAGTAAGTGGACATATTTTCTTTAAGCATCGATATTTTGGATATGATGATGCAATATATGCTACTTTAAGAATGTTAGAGTTAATTCAAAAAGGCATAGATTTAGACGCAGAATTAGATGCTCTTCCAGTCGTATATTCTACAGAAGAGATAAAAGTTAAGACAACCGAAGAGGAAAAATTTATAATAATAGATAAAATAAAAGAGTTATTAAAAAATCCTCCATCAGATTTTCCAACGATAAAAGATATTATAGATATAGATGGTGTAAGAATAAACTTTGACAAAGGCTGGGGATTAGTAAGAGCAAGTAATACAACACCCGTTTTAGTCACAAGATTTGAGTCAACAGATGAAGAATTAGTGAAAGTTTATCAGAATGAGATAGGCAAATTAATAGAAATGGCAAAGAGTTAAAGATTAATTTAAGAAAAATCATCTCTTTGAAGCTATATTTAAGTTTTCGCAAACAAAGCTATAGCTTCATTTCACAACTTAAAACCATAGACTTTAAGTTTACTTTTGGTATAATAAATTTGTTTAAAACAGAGGCAACGCCCTTAAATAGCCGATTTAACAGCTGTTTAAATACATTCCCTATGGGATTTGAAACATGGGGCTGATACAAATGCTACAATTGGTGGTGCGGTTTAAATACATTCCCTATGGGATTTGAAACACTTCACCTGTTGGAGTCCCAAGTGTTCCTGTTGTAGTTTAAATACATTCCCTATGGGATTTGAAACTTATCTAGTAGCACAACAAACTCTTCCCCCTCTTCATGTTTAAATACATTCCCTATGGGATTTGAAACAGGCTACAAAATAAACTATTATTTCAGACTTATAAGGTTTAAATACATTCCCTATGGGATTTGAAACCAGATGGACATACTCCTCAAAAAATCAATTTTAATAGTTTAAATACATTCCCTATGGGATTTGAAACAAAATATGATAAAATATCAAAAAAAGTTTTTAATAGGGGTTTTATTTATGATGGGACAGGATTTAGAAGATTTAGTTATTGATGAAAATATAAGAAGAGATAATAAAAAAGGTAAAGGTATATTAACTATTTTAGCTCTCTTAATTGCAATTTTAATTATTGTTATTATGATGGCAAAAATGGTTATTGGTGAGAATGAACCAAATCCTGTAGTTAAGAAAACAGATGAGGCATCGCTTATTAGTCCAGAATTACTTTTAGATGATGAAGATACAAATAAAGACTCAAAGAGTGATGGTGAGAAGTTAGATGATATGACCTCTTTACTTGATGATAAAAAGAGTTTTACAAAGAATGAAATAAAAGGTGATACTGTTGAAGTTAATGATGATAGTAAAGATGTTAAACCTGAAAAAGAGAGAGAGAAGCCGAAGAGAGAGGAAGTTAAAAAGGAAAAAATAGTTAAAGAAGAGAAACCTAAAGCTCAACCAAAGGTTGAAGAAAAACCTAAGCCAAAACCAGTTAGAGAGAAAAAAGTTGAGAAGAGAGAAGAGAAACCTAAAAATCGTTCTTCAGAAGGTTCATATTATATTCAAGTAGGTTCTTTTTCACATAAACCAAGTAATAGATTTCTGAGTGTAATAACAAATAGTGGGTTTTCATATAAACTTCACTCTTCAGGAAAACTTCTAATCGGTTCATACAGTTCACGAACTAATGCAAACAGTGATTTGCCAAGAGTAAAGGACAGAATTAATAAAAGTGCCTTTGTAATAAAAATAAAGTAGTAAAAATGTATCAAACTATATTATATGACCATAGTACACCTGTAGCCCTTTACGGACAATTAAAGAATAAATTTAAGAATGAAATTACTATGCTTTTTGAAAGTGTTGTAAACAGTAGTGATGGAAATTTTAGTTTTATTGTTATTGGAGCAAAAGAGAGATTATCTTATAAAAATAAGCAGACAAAATATATTGATGAAAATGGTAATGAAAAATTATTAGATGAAAATCCATTTAGTTTTTTAAAGTCTTATTATTCTAAATTGGATATAGATAAATATCAGAAATTAGCAAAAGAAGTTAATTTTAGTTTTGTTGATGGATTTATAGGTTTTATCTCTTATGATATGGTTAAAGTTTTTGAACCAACATTAAATAGTTCAATGGATAATCTACTAGACCCCTTGGATACTCCTGATTTAGATTTAGTTAGACCTAAAATTATATTGGCATATTCTCATAAAAATGCAAAGTTAACACTTATTTGTAATGATAAGAATTTTTCTGATGAATATAATAGTATATTTAAAATTTTAAAAGAACCTCAAACTCCTATGGCTATAGAGGCTGTAATCTTAGATGGCGAAGGTTCATTTTCCATTGCAGAAGATAGATTTAAACTTATGGTAGATGAGTCTAAAGAGCATATTAGACGAGGAGATATATTCCAGATATTATTATCAAATAGATATACTCAAAAAGGTAAAATTGACCCACTAAGCTTTTATCGTATTTTGCGTTCTAAAAATCCATCACCATATCTTTTCTTATTAGACTATGAAGATTTTTCTATATGTGGTTCATCTCCAGAGGTTATGGTCAGATTAACAGATGGTGAGATACTTTTACGACCAATTGCAGGAACACGGAAAAGAGGAGATACACATCAACGAGATAGAGAACTAGAGCTAGAGATGTTGAATGACCCTAAAGAGTGTGCAGAACATTTAATGCTAATAGATTTAGGTCGAAATGATGTTGGACGAGTAGCATCTACAGGAACAGTTAAAGTTACTGATATGATGAGAGTAGAAAAGTATAGTCATGTTATGCATATGGTAAGTGATGTTGAGGGTATATTGGAAGAGGGTAAGGATATGTTTGATTTGTTTAGTGCTACATTTACAGCAGGAACAATGACAGGAGCACCTAAGATAGAGGCTATGAAACTTATTGCAGATTTTGAGAAATTAAAGCGAGGTTTTTATAGTGGAAGTGTTGGCTATTTTTCTTTTAATGGAAATATGGATTCAGCTATTGCTATTAGAACATCATTGATAAATAATGATTCAATTACCCTTCAGGCAGGAGCAGGTGTTGTTGCTGATAGTATCCCTAAATTAGAGTATTTAGAGGTAAAGAATAAGTTGGGTGCATTGCTATCTACTTTAAAAGATATGGAGAAATTATAAATATGAAATATTTTGCAATTTTTGGAAATCCAGTATCTCACTCAAAGTCACCCTTAATGCATAATTTAGTTTTTAGAGGTCTAAATTTTAAAGGGTGTTATGGTCGTTATCTATTAAAAGATGGAAAAAAATTAAGAGAAAAATTTCTTGAACTTGGATTAGATGGTATTAATATTACAGTTCCACATAAAGAGGAAGCATACTTAGCTTGTGACCATTTAGACCCATTCGCTAAAAGAGTTGGAGCAGTTAATACTATTGTAAATAGAGATGGAAAATTATATGGATATAACACAGATGCTTTAGGATTTTTGAAAGCAATAGATGAGTTTCAAGATATTAAAAAAGTTCTATTTTTAGGTGCAGGTGGAACAGCTCGTTCTACAAGTTCTATACTTAGAGATGAGGGATATATAGTTACTATTTTAAATCGTAGTGAGGCTAGATTAAAAAGTTTTAAAGATGATGGATTTGAGACATATACCTTTAATGATTTTATACCTGAAAAATATGATTTAGTTATAAATATGACATCAGCAGGTTTAGAAGATGATTCGCTACCAGCACCAAAAGGTATATTAGATAGAGTTATTCCATCAGTTAAGGCTTGTGTTGATGTTATTTATGGTAAAGAAACACCATTCTTAAAACTTGCAAAATTTTATTCTAAACCAACAAAAGATGGTAGTGATATGTTATTATATCAAGGTATTATTGCTTCTGAATATTTTATGAATAATTTATATAATTTTGAAGATATAGAGCCTAAAATGAAGAGAGCCTTTAACTAATATCAACAACTTTTATACAAGATTTGGGTAATATAATATTAAAATTAAAATTAGGTATGTATATTATGTTAACAAAACTTGCTGCTATCTTTGGTTCTGCAAATGATAGAACTGTCAAAAAATATCTTAAAAGAGCAAAAATTATAGATGAATTAGAGATTATCTATGAAGCGATGAATGATGAAGTTTTAAAAGATACTTTTAATGTTATTCGTAAAGATGTTAAAGATGGCAAAAAAAGCCTTGATGAAGTTCTGAATGATTCATTTGCAATAACAAGAGAAGCATCAAGACGAGTTTTAGGACTTCGTCATTATGATGTTCAATTAGTCGGTGGTATGGTTCTTAATGATAATAATATAGCAGAGATGAAAACTGGTGAAGGTAAAACTTTAGTAGCTACTTTGGCTGTTATATTGAATGCTATGAGTGGTAAAGGCGTACATATAGTAACAGTAAATGATTATCTTGCTACTCGTGATGCTGAAGAGATGGGAGTCTTATATAATTTTTTAGGATATACAGTTGGTTGTATTACATCAGGTATACATGATGAAGAGTTTAGAAAAGCACAATATGATGCAGATATTACTTATGGTACAAATAATGAGTATGGATTTGATTATCTAAGAGACAATATGAAAGTTAGAGCTAATGAGAAAGCTCAAAGAGAACATCATTATGCAATTGTTGATGAAGTAGATTCTATTTTAATTGATGAAGCTAGAACACCATTAATTATATCTGGCCCAACACAAAGAGATACAAATCACTATCCAAAAGCTAATGAAATAGCTAAAAAGATGGAAAAAGGTATAAAAAAAGATACTCCAGCAGGTGAACCAGAAATTACAACAGGTGATTTTATTATTGATGAGAAGAATAAAACTATTATAATGACAGAGCAGGGACTACAAAAAGCTCAAGATTTATTTGAAGTAGATAATTTATATAGTTTAGAGAATGCTGTTTTATCTCACCATTTAGATCAAGCACTTAAAGCTCATTATCTTTTTGAAGCAGATGTAGATTATGTTGTAACTAATAATGAGATTGTAATCGTTGATGAATTTACGGGTAGACTTAGTGAAGGTAGAAGATATAGCGAGGGATTACATCAAGCACTTGAGTCAAAAGAGGGTGTAGAGATACAAGAAGAGTCTCAAACTTTAGCAGAAATTACATATCAAAATTATTTCCGTGCGTATAATAAATTGGCAGGAATGACAGGAACAGCTCAAACAGAAGCTACAGAGTTTGCTCAAATATATGGGTTAGAAGTTATATCTATTCCAACCAATGTGCCTATTATGAGATTAGATAAAAATGATTTAATTTATAATACAGAAAGAGAAAAACTTGATGCAGTTGTAGTAAAAATAAAAGAGTTACATAAAAAAGGTCAACCTGTATTAATTGGTACAGCTTCTATTGAAAAAAGTGAAATGATTGATGCCAGACTTAAAAAAGAAAAAGTTCCTCACAATATGCTGAATGCTAAAAATCATGAACAAGAAGCTAATATTATTATGAATGCTGGTATTAAAGGTGCTGTTACTGTAGCTACTAATATGGCAGGTCGTGGTGTTGATATTAAAATTAGTGATGAGGTCAAAAATCTAGGTGGATTATATATTTTAGGTACGGAGAGACACGAAAGTCGAAGAATAGATAATCAGTTGAGAGGTCGAAGTGGTAGACAAGGAGATAATGGAGAGACTCAATTTTATTTAAGTCTTGATGATAATCTTCTTAGAATCTTTGGTGGTGATAAAATTCGTAATATTATGAATAGATTAGGTGTTGAAGATGGTGAATTCATAGATTCTAAAATTGTAACAAGAAGTGTAGAGAAAGCTCAAAAGAAAGTTGAGAATATGCATTATGAGTCAAGAAAGAATATTTTGGAGTATGATGATGTTGCAAATCACCAAAGAAAAGCAATATACTATTTCCGTAATCAACTCCTTGACCCAAAATTTAATATTGGTGCAAAAATCAAAGAGAATAGATTAGAATATATCGAACATCATCTATTAGAATGTGATATAATTGATGGAAGCCCAAAAGAGGATTATAATTTAGATAAATTAATAGGTCTTATAAAAGAAGAGTTAACTATAGATATAGATATCGCTTCTCTAAAAGATAAAGAAAAAGATGATATTTTAAAAATTATTAAAAATATCATGGAAGAGCATTATGAAAGCAAAATGTCTCCACTTAATGATTCACAAAGAGCAGAGATTGAATCAGTTTTATATCTTAGAGTTCTTGACCCAGAGTGGAGAGACCATTTATAT
>JAMOSL010000073.1 GCA_027063105.1 Campylobacteraceae bacterium | reverse complement strand
TATTGTTGATTTTAAAACTGGTAAAGAGACACAGTCTAAAAATATCAAATATCAACAGCAGTTAAATTTTTATCAAGATGTTATGCGTAAATTAGGATATAATATTATTGAAACAAAACTTTTGTGGTTGTAAATTATTAAAAAATATATTCTAAGATTAGAGTTCTCTAAAACCTCTACTTTTGCAGACTTAAATCGTGTTATTAACATTTTAAGTACCGCATTTTAAGTACCGTGTGATGAATAGCCACTTTTTATGATATAAAACTCCAAAGATAATAAAAGATGGAAAGAAGAGTACAAATAGACTTAGAAAAAGTGTAAATTCAATACACGGTACTTAAATTTGGTAGGCTTTTTGATTAGCTAAAGTATCAGACATTGTTATAGTTGTCTCATCTATAAGATATATATCTCGTCCTCTAAATTTCCATTGATTATTAGACTTCTTTTCATCTTTCATAGCTAATTCTTTTGTGATTTTGGAAATTAATTTAGTTGATAGACGACCTCTTGCTTTAGAATAAGCACTTGTTGATATTGATATATTTTTATCTCTTTTTAGGGCTAATTGATTAACTACATTTTGACAAGAACCACCTTTATTTATTGCCTGTGATACAAACATTGATAGTGTTTGTGTAGGTGTATATATACGGTCTCTACTATTACTATTTAGCTTCTTTAAATTATCTTCTGATATAAACTCTTCTATAAAATTTAAATTATGTCTTTTTAATTTATTTATACTGATATTTCTTTGTATATTAGATACTCTTTGATTATAACTCATTATGCTATCTTCTCTTATAAAATTAATTTCTTCTATTTTTTACTCTTCATAAAAGTATAATAAATTATTTGGTTTTTTGCTTAAGTTAGTGCCATTCAACGATAGGGGCGTAATTTTAAATATTTAATAGTATTATTTTGTTATAATACTCTAAAGGATATTTATGAGTGAATTACAATATATGCCTCTGCTTAATGCTAATTATTTTAAAAAATTAAATGAATTAGAGACAATTGAGCTTCAAAATGCTATTAAAATATCTTTGATGATGGTTCAAGGGTTTCGTGATATATTATATGAACTAAATTTTGATGAAGATAAACTAAGAACCTTACAATTTAATCTTGATGATAATTATGATGTAATAGAAGAGATGTTTAAAACTACAAAAGATATACAAACTAAAGATATGTTAGATAAATTATTGACTCAAATATCAAAGCTTGATATGGATATTGGAGATTTTATTTTAGAGAATATTAATGAATATTGAATTAGATATAAAGTATGAAAGAGGTAAAAAAAAAGTAGCAAAAAAGATAGGTTTAGATAATATAGAAAATACAGAACAATTATTTAAGAATAACCCATCTAGCAGTAAATTAAATCTAAAAAAGATTATTTGTCGTAGAGATAAATATAAACAATCTATAAGAGTTCTTGGCAATAGTGGCTATAGAATTTTACTTACAACTAAATATGAAACTATCTACTTTCAAGATATTATGAATCATGATAAATATGATAGATTGACTAAAGATTGTTAGAAATTTATAACAAAAGGTGGGTTAGGAAACCCACCCTACGGATTTTTTGGTTATAATTATATATGGCAAATTATAAACGACTTTTTATAGCAGGATATAGTTATTATATTACCATTGTTACACATAGAAGAGAAGCTCTTTTGATAGAGAATATTGATATATTACGAGAGAGTTTTAAAGAGAGCAAAAAATATTATAAATATCAAATTAACTCCATTATAATTTTACCAGACCACCTACATATGATTATCACACCACAAAATACTTTAGAATATCCAAAAATTATCCATTCAATCAAATATAATTTTTCTAAACGATACAGACCAAAAGAGAAAATAGAACAATCAACAAGCAGAGATAAAAACAAAATGAAACCTATATGGCAAAAGAGATATTACGAACATACAATAAGAGATGAAAAAGATTATTCAAGATGTATAGAGTATATGAAAACAAACCCCATAAAACATAAATTGGTAGAGAACCAAAAAGATTGGAAATATTCATCATTTTACAAAAATCCGTAGG
>JAMOSL010000072.1 GCA_027063105.1 Campylobacteraceae bacterium | reverse complement strand
TTCCCTTGTTGTTCTCGAAAGCAAGTCTTAGGTGCATTAACTAATCAAGAGATAGAGGTTGCATATAATGCTTCTGGTTGTCCTATGGTTGGATTTTTTGCGTATGGAGAGATTGGAGCATTTCCTGGTGGATATGGATTTCATAATGAAACATTCGTAACAGCGTTATTAAGAGAAAAGGATTAAGATGTCAATAGAACCTATTAAAAAAATCATAAATTCACTACCTGAGTCAGATAGTAAAAAAATGCTTGGTAGAAAAATAAAGATTTTAGAAAAAGATATAACTAGAACAGAAGCCAAATATTTAAAAGCAAATGAAGATAAATTAACAATATCTCATCTTTTAGCAAAAGTAAATCGTGAGCTTGAAGAGTCTTTGGATAACGAAAAAAGATTTATTGCATCAGTTAGCCATGAACTAAGAACGCCTCTTACAGCTATTCTTGGATATAGTGAACTGCTTGATGATACGGCTCTTAATAATAAGCAGAAGAGATACTTAACAAATATTGTTCAGAGTTAAGATCATCTTTTAGCTCTTATTAGTGACCTTTTAGATGTTGCAAAGTTGGAAGATAATAGAATAGAATTATCTCCTAAAGAGTTTGATTTAGATGATATATTAAATGACTGTGCATCGTTAATTAAGTCAAAAATAGCTAATGGAGTTGAATTTTTTACAGATATTCCACTTTTAGATTATCCTGTTATATCTGATGATAAGAGAGTTAAACAAATTTTTATTAATCTATTGTCTAATGCGTCTAAATTTACAAAGAGGGGTTCAATCCGTTTTTATATTAAGACCATAGAGGAGTTAAGAGATAATAAAGTTAAGTTTGTAATTAATGTTGATGATACAGGTGATGGTATTCCTGAAGAAGTTGCTGATACTTTATTTGATCCTTTTCAATCAACTGATAAGACTCAAGGTACAGGACTAGGTCTTTACATATCCCAACAACTTGCAAGACTAATGGATGGTGAAATTACTGTTGAGTCTAAAATAGGAGTTGGAAGTAGTTTTAGTGTAACTATTGTTATGGAAAAATCAGCAAAAAAAGAGTTGGGAATAGAGCTTAAAGGTGCAAATATCATGATGTTTGCAGATAGAGATGATTTTGTAGATAAAGTTTCAAAAGAGTTTATGGGACTTAATGTTAATTTCCAAAATTATTCTATTCAGAATTCTGATATTACCTCATCTCTAGTTCAGATGGTTGTTAGTGGTAAATTTTTTGATATGGCAATTTTTGATATGGATGTATTTAAAAATCATACAAATTATATTGCAGGAACGCTTAAAGCAATTAATCCAGAAATTAGATTAGTAGCATTAATACAAGAGGATAGTGATAAGCATCTAGGTGAATTTGATGAGGTTATACATAAACCTATTCCATATCAAAGATTTGTTAAGCAAATAGAGAGCATATATTCCAAAGAATTTTTTGGAGAAGAGCAAGAGATTGATTACTCTAAATTAGATATTCTAATTGTTGAAGATGTAGAGTTAAATAGAGAATATGAAAAAGAGATGTTAAATAACTTCTTCTCAATATCTTGTGATACAGCTGTTAATGGACAAGATGCCGTTGATAAAGTTAAATATAGAAATTATGATGCTGTTTTAATGGATATGAGAATGCCTATTATGGATGGATTGGAAGCAACAAGAGAGATCAGAAAGTTTAATAAAGATATTCCTATTATATGTATGAGTGCAAATGTATATAAAGAGGATAAAATAGCTGCACAAGAGTCTGGAATGGATGATTTTATTGAAAAGCCATTAGAGAGAAAAGATATAGAAAGTAAACTTATGAAACTATTGAATAATGAGTTTATATCACATAATAATTTTATATCAGATGATAGAGAAGAACTAGATTTTATATCCATAGTACCTGAAAAAATAAATAAGGTTTCTGTTGAGGAAGTTAAAATAGAAAAGATTATAGAGAAAAAAGAAGTAAAAGAAGTAGTAACAGAAAATAGTGAAATTATTGAAAGTAAGATAAGTGGTTTAGAGATGAAGCATATTATTATTAAACATTTAGAAAGCAATTTTAATCCAGATATTGCTAATAAATTATTTTTAAAAGCTATGGATAGTGTTATTGAGTATGTAAAAAGAATAGAAAGTAACTTTAAAATAAAAGATATACCAGCATTAGTTGAAGATTTCCATATTCTAAAAGGTGTATGCTCTAATATAGGTCTTCATGATATTGCTTTAAGAGCAGGAGAGCTTCAAAAACTATCTGAGAACGGAGATTTCTTACCCATATATCAACCTAAAAATCAATTAGTTTCAGAGTTAAAATTACTTATAAATGAGGTGAAATAGATGCATGATAAACTTATTAATGATTGGGCTGGATTAGGTAAAGTATCTATTCTTAGTGTAGAAGATGATGGTTTTAATCAGGAGTTAGCTTCAGCTGTATTTGCAGAGTTTGAAGACATTACAATAATACAAGCTGGTAATGGTAAAGAGGCGT
This sequence comes from Campylobacteraceae bacterium, assembly GCA_027063105.1. Taxonomy (GTDB): domain Bacteria; phylum Campylobacterota; class Campylobacteria; order Campylobacterales; family Sulfurovaceae; genus SZUA-451. The sequence goes on along the minus strand of JAMOSL010000072.1, from coordinate 10,790 downwards.
TAATTAAATTATCAGAGAACAGTATAGATGCAATACTATTAGACCTTATGATGCCTCAAATGAATGGATTTGAGACTTTGGAGGCTATTAAGGAGAACTCTAACTATAAATCAATACCTGTTATAGTTGTAACTTCAAAAGAAGAAGAAAAGAGAAGAACCTATAAATTGGGTGCAAATGATTTTATATCAAAACCATATAGTCCAATGGAGTTGAAGCTTAGAGTCTTTAACCATTTAAATATAAAAAGATTTTCTGATTTAATAGACGATATTCAAGATAATTCAAAAAATAGTAAAGCTTCCTCTACTCTTAATATGTATGATTTAAGAGAGAGTTTGAGAATAGCTGATAGTTCACAAAAACAACTTTTATCAAAATTAGGTGCTTTAGCACATTCTGATATGCAAGAGGGGAAAAATAGCTCTAAGAGACTAGGTGAGTATGTCACTCTTTTATCAAGATTATATGGTTTAAACAATAGAGAGATAGATAATATATTCTATTCTATGTCTATTTACGATATTGGACTTTTGAGAATAACCAAAGATAAACTTATTAATGGAGATGCAAAAGATTATCAAGAGCATCCTAATCTCGGATTATTAACATTAGATGGATTAGAAGATACAAATTTAGTTAAAATGGCAAAGATTGTCACTTTAAACCATCATGAAAATTGGGATGGAAGTGGTTATCCAAATGGACTAGAGGGTGAATCTATACCTATATATGCAAGAATAGCAACTATTGCAGATTATTTTGATGAGTTAACAGTACCAAGAGTATATAATGAAGATACATTAAATTCAATAGATGCTCTTGAAGTTATGAGACGAGATAGAGGTTTAAAGTTAGACCCTAATCTTTTAGATATGTTTATAGCTAATTTTGAACAGTTTCGTGATATTAAAAATAGATTAACATAGTAATAATATATTAGTTTTTTAGTAAATGCCATAATATACCAATATATTCATGCCAAGCCTTCTCTGTTTTTCTCATCTGCATAGGAGATGGTATTGAAAATATACTATCTGTCTCTTTAATTTGAAAATCTGTTGGTGCAGGTATTGGATTTAATTTCATAGATTTGAATAGTAACATTGAACGAGGTAAATGATATGCAGAAGTTACAAGAATAAACGGTTTGATACCTATTAATTTTTTTAGTGCTAGAGCCTCTTCTTCTGTATCTTTTGGTAAATTATTCATGATAATATCATTTTTAGATATCCCACAAGAAATAAGACGCATTTGTGTTATTTTTGCTTCACTAACCTTTTTTAAAATGGAACGCCCAGAAGTTATTATTTTTAGGTTTGGTATTTTATGATAGAGTCTCATAATTTCCCATGTTCTAGAATCAATATCTCCACCTAATATTAGGGCATATTTAACATTTTTATTAATATTATCAGTATTTAAAACGGGATATTTCCTTTCTAGTGGAGCTATTAAAAAGTTTGCAAAAGGTGCATAAGATATTAATATTATCCATATAAAACTAATTGTTAATATTTTTTTTGCCCTTTTGATATTATTATGATAGAGATACCACAATCCAATCATACCAATAATAAACCACCAAGATGATGGCATTAATAGTATTGATATGATTTTTTTTACAATAAATGCAATTAAACTAAATTCCATCTACTCTTAAAAGTTTTGTTTTTCCTGTCATTAACTCTATTGTCATAGCCATTCTTTTAAATACACTCTCTTGTCTATATTCAAGATTATGTTTTTTACAAATTTCTTTTATAAGAGGTTGAGTCTTTTGGTAAAAACTTAGAGGCATATCAGGGAATATATGATGTTCTACTTGATAATTTAAAAATCCGTGTGCAAAGTCTCTCCAGTCTGAACCTGTATTATAATTTACACTTCCCATAATTTGTCTTAGATAAAATTCACCTTTCCCATCATATGGCTCATTAAACATATAAATATCTTCTGCTGAGTGGTTTGGAACAATAACTAAAAATGAGTGTAAATTTGCGAAGAATTCTGCAATTATCACAATAATTAAAGCATTAATTACACCTGTCATGCCAAATGGAATAAAGAGAGCAGGTATTACAATGAATTTAATAGCAAAATATGGCAGATAGTATTCCATCCATAATTCAAATCCAAAAGGTTTTCGTGGATCATATTCATAATCTAATATTTCCATCTTATTATCTTCTTTTAGCTTCTTGTTCTTTAAGATTCTAAGGGTATTTGGTGCATAATATGTATATTTCCAAGTTCCAGCAAAAATATAAACAAATATAGTTCTAAGCCACATAGGTGTTTTAGATTTAATAAGCCATTGCATATTTCTCTCTACATTATCAGGATCGTCAACTTCACCTAAATGATAATGATGCATGATATTATGCTCATAACTCCATGCATCAGGGGTTATCCAATCTAGCCAATCTAGATGTCTTCTACTACCTTTAGCATAATACTTTTTTGTATACTTTTTAGGTACATTTATTACTTTATCATAAGCTCCATGTAAAATAGGATGTGTAACATTTGCCCATCTCGCTACATTTCCCGTACTAATAAATATGGCAGATAATATTGCTAGAGACCAGAAAACAATACTAGGTAATCCATGTAAAATTATTTCAGCTAGACTAATAAGTGCAATTAAAAGATAACCAGAAAATGTAAATCTTCTACCCCATCTTTCCATTTTTAGAAGATGTTCAAAGTCCTCTTGATTAGGTGTACCTATCTTATCTTTCGCATCTTCTATATCTTTCTGAAGTTGCTCTTTATCAATATCTTCATATCGTGCATACTCTTCTGCCATATTCGCTCCTTATGTAAGTTATTAAATTTATACATTACTCTCGCTTATATATATCTTAATTTTTTAATAAATTATGATATAATGAAAGATACTTAACATCATAGGGGAGATTTAAATGATTTTCAGAGTAATATCTTTTTAAATGACTGATACTAAATATCTAAAAATAGAAATATCTGAAAATATTACTAATATAAACTCCATAGGTGATTGGAGATTAGAGAATGAGATAGCTATTGAAAAAGAGTTAAGAAATATTGATATATCTCAAAATATTGTTTGGGATTTTTCTAATATAAAATCTTTTGATAGTGTTGGTATTCTCTTATTTATAATATTTTATCAACAATTCAGTAAAAATATTAAAGTAACTGTTACTGGATATACCACAGAACAAAAAAAATTATATAATTTATTAATAGTGAATTATGATAGTAAAATTATTAAAGAAAAAAGAGAAGGTATATTATTTAGAATTGGTAAAGTTGTTGTATCAGCTTATCTTGAATTTACCTCTTTTTTAAATTTCTTAGGATATTTTTTTATATCTTTTTTAAGATTTTTTATAAAACCATCTAATTTTAGATATAAAGAGACAATGTATCATATACAACGCTCTGGAATTAACGCCATTTTTATTATTGCACTCACCTCTTTTTTAGTTGGACTAGTTATCTCTTATCAGAGTGCTGTTGAGTTGGCAAAATTTGGTGCAGATATTTTTATTGTTGATATGGCAGGAATATCTATAACAAGAGAATTAGCTCCAATGATTACAGCAATTGTTGTAGCAGGAAGAAGTGGTTCAGCTTATACTGCTCAAATAGGTGCAATGAAGATAACTGAAGAAATCTCTGCTATGCGAACAATGGGTTTTGATCCATACTATTTTTTAGTTCTTCCACGAGTTATAGCTTTAATGATTTCTCTCCCTCTATTAATCTTTTTTGCTGATATTATGGGAATTATGGGAAGTATGTTTGCTGCTAAAATGGAGCTTAATATATCTTATACGCAATTTATAGATAGATTGCAAGAGGTCTTAGCTGTTAAACATTTCTGGATTGGAATTCTAAAAGGACCACTTTTTGCTATTTTAATAGCTTCCATAGGTTGTTTTCGTGGTCTTCAAGTCTCCAATAATACAGAGAGTATAGGTAGTCAGACAACAGCTAGTGTAGTTAATTCTATATTTTTTGTAATCGCTTTTGATGCTCTTATATCTATTCTTCTAACACAATGGGGCATATAAATTATGATAGAAGCTAAAAATATAGTTACAAAGTTTGGAGATAGAATTATTCATAATGGTGTTAATTTTCATATTAATAAAGGTGAAATTTATGGGATACTAGGAGAAAGTGGAAGTGGTAAATCTGTATTAATGAAGCAGATGATTATGTTATTATCTCCCATATCTGGTAGTATGAAAGTTTTAGGATATGATTTAAATAGTATAAGTTATAAAGATGCTCAAAAACTACGTCAACAGTGGGGAGTTCTTTTTCAATTTGGTGCAATGTTTTCATCTTTAAGTGTGGCAGATAATATTAAACTTCAATTAAAAGAGTATACTGATATTAGCTCTTTTATATGTGATGAGATAGTGAAAACTAAAATTAGTATGGCTGGATTACCTGCTGAAGTTGGATTATTATATCCATCTGAACTTAGTGGAGGAATGATAAAAAGAGCATCTTTAGCAAGGGCATTAGTTATGAATCCTAAACTTCTATTTTTAGATGAGCCAACTTCAGGGCTTGATCCTATTGGAGCTAGAAATTTTGATAAGCTGATTTTAGAACTTAGAGATATTTTTGGAATAACAGTTGTCGTTATTACCCATGATTTAGATTCTATTTCATCAATTATTGATAGATTCTGTGTATTAGCAGAAAAAAGGGTTGTGGCAGAGGGAAGTTTAGATGAAGTTTTAGAATCAACTCACCCATTTGTAGAAAAGTTTTTTAAAAATGATTATGCTAAAAGGCATTTTCAGAAAAAAAGATATAAGGACGAAGAAGAATGTATAGTAAAGTAAATTATACACTTATTGGAGCATTTGTAGTTCTATTTGTTGTGGCTATTATATCTTTTGCTTTTTGGCTTGGCAATAGAGGTGTAGAAGATAATTATACTTTATATCTATTAAGAGTTAAAGAGTCTGTAACTGGTCTATCCAAAGACTCTGGAATAAAAATGAAAGGTGTTGATATTGGAATTGTGAAGTCTATATCCATTAATCCTGACAATATAGAAGAAGTCGATATTATAGTAAAGATTAAAAATAATATTCCGATTAAAGAAGATATGTTTGGTATTATCAAAATGTATGGCTTAACAGGATTATCTTATATAGATATATCAGGAGGTACAAATAGTTCATCTCTTTTAATTGCAAAGAATGGTTCTTTACCTATTATTAAATCTGGTGTATCTCTATTGTCAAAATTAGGTAACAATTTAGATGAGGTCATGATTAAGTTAGTAACTTTATTAGATAAAAGTCAAAGCCTCTTATCTGATAAAAATATAGAAAACTTTAGTAAGAGTTTATATAATTTTCAAAAGCTTTTGGAGAAGACTTTAGTTTTGGAGTCACAAGCTATTAAAACTCTTAAAGAGGGAGAGGATACACTAGTAGTTATAAAGAAATCTATAAAAGAGTTTAGTAAGGATTTTCACATAGTAAGTTCTAATATTAATTTAGCTACTAGAGATATTTATAAAGAGATTATTCCATCAATTAATAGTTTTACAAAGATGAGTAGAAGCTTGGATAAAATGGTGATAACATTTGAAAAAAGTGTTATTAGAGGAGATTATAATATGCAAAGAATTATGAAGCCAATTATAATAGATCTTCAAGAGTTATCCATTCAGATAGAACAGATGGCAACAGAGTTTGAAAAGAGTCCAAGTGATATATTATTTAAATCTACTAAGCCACAGAAAGGACCGGGTGAATGAGGTATTTAATTTTAATAGTATTTTTATATGGTTGTAGCCCAAAAATAACACCTATCATAACTTACAGCTTAAACCCACAAATAGATATAAAAGAGTATAAAGAAACTAAATATAAAAATAGTACCATAAAAGTTGCATACCCTACAAGTATTGATGGATTAATTGGAAAGAGAATGAGATATAGTTATAATGATTCAGAAGAGGGTTTATATAATAATGCAAGATGGAATTCTCACAGTGGAAGATTATTATTAAATATATTTATTAAAGCTTTAAATAAGAGTCATAACTTTAAATCAGTTTTGGACTATACATCATTGGTTGATACAGATTATCTTTTAGAGAGTGAAATTTATGAATTTTCTCATAAGATTAGAGGAAATTTATCTTTAGCTGTTGTATCTATTAAATTTAATCTTGTAGATATGAATAATAATATGTTAATAAAAAGTAAGAAGTTTGAATATAAAATACCAACAGATTCTTTTAATGCAAAAGGTTATACACAAGCAACAAAAAAAGCTCTTGAAAAAATATCTCTAAATATGTTAAACTGGTTAAGATAGTTTAAGTTTCTTTAGATAGTATTTCGTTACTAATAAAAATTATCAATAAGGAAATTTAGTATGATAGTAACAAACAAAGCTCCAGATTTCACAGCAACAGCAGTTTTAGGTAATAATCAAATAGTAGAAGATTTTAATCTATATGAAAATCTTGGTGAAAAAGGTGCAGTTTTATTCTTTTATCCATTAGATTTTACTTTCGTATGTCCATCAGAGCTTATTGCTTTTGACCATAGATTAAAAGATTTTGAAGATAGAGGAATAAATGTAATTGGTTGTTCAGTAGATTCTCAATTTAGTCATTTTGCTTGGAAAAATACACCAGTTAATGAAGGTGGTATTGGTCAAGTTAAATATCCACTAGTGGCAGACCTTAACAAGCAAATTGCTAGAGATTTTGATGTTTTATTAAATGAGTCAGTAGCTCTTAGAGGTTCTTTCTTAATTGATGCAGATGGTACAGTTAGACATGCAGTTGTAAATGATTTACCATTAGGTAGAAATATTGATGAGATGCTAAGAATGATTGATGCTATGTTATTTACTAATGAGCATGGTGAAGTTTGTCCTGCTGGTTGGGTAAAGGGTGATGAAGGTATGAAGGCAGATACAGAAGGTGTTGCAGAGTATCTAGGCAAACACGCAGACAAACTATAATATAATATTTGGTTGACTTTGGTCAGCCATACTCTTTTATAATTATGAGGAAAATAAAATGATAAACTATGCAGAGATATTAAAATCCTCAGGACTTAAAGCCACACTTCAAAGATTAAGCATTTTAAAAATAATAAATACTAATGGTCATATTACTATTGATGATTTATATAAAGAAATGTATAAAGTAAACTCAACAATTTCATTAGCAACAGTTTATAAAAATATATTAACTATGATGAGAAAATCGCTTGTATTAGAAATTCCTATAATTGAAAAAAAATCATATTATGAGTTAAAGAAATCAGACCATATACATTTAATATGTGATATATGTAATAGTATAGAAGATAAAGATATAAATGATTTAGGCTTAGAGATTAATAGAGTGTCTAATAACTTTATATTATCTCATTCACAACTTAATCTATACGGAACTTGTGAAGAGTGTCAAAAATAAAATTCAGAGTTTTATAGACCAGCTAATACCAATGCAAAATCTACTTTAATATTATATTTCTTTAAAGTTTCTTTTGCTTCTATGAGAGTTGTTCCTGTTGTAATTATATCATCAACTAATATAACACTTATATTTTTTCTTCCTATATATTCAAAATCTCTTGGATTATTTTTTCTAAAGTTTAGGCTTTTTCCTGCATAATTTATTTTGTTCTTAGATAATAGAGAAGAGTGCAAAATATTTACACCTTTTATATTCATCTGATGAGTCATACAAGCTATATGCGAATATCCATTTTTAACTCTTTCATCTATTCCTATTACATTAACCTCATTTGTATCTGTATTAAACTCTTTAATAAATTCTTTAAAAGTTATATTTGCTAAGGCTTTTAATACTCTAAATCCTTCAGGCTTATATTTTAATAAAAGTAATGGTTCTATTGATGAATATCTGTAAAAGCTATAAATTTCTAAATGATTTATAACTTCTTTCCTAATATTTGGTCTTAATATACTCTCTTTGCATCTTTTACAAAATATTATGAGACTAATAGAATTACATATATAACAACGCAAATTCTTTAATTCTCTTCAAACCAACTTAACTGTTTTCTGAGGTTTACAACTTCACCAACGACGAATAGGGCAGGGGTTGGTAAATCTTTTGCTAAATCCCAGACTGTCTCAAGTGTTCCAACTACAGTTTTTTCATCTTTAGTTGTTCCCCTACTTATAACTGCTACAGGACAATCTTTTGATTTACCTATATCTATTAATTTTTTACAAATTGTTTTAAGTCTATGTAATCCCATTAAAAACACTATTGTATCATCTGTTTTATAGTTTTCCCAAGGAATTTGTGAGTGATCTTTATTCTTACTTTCATGACCTGTTACTACTCTAAAAGATGCTGTTATACCTCTATGTGTTACTGGAATTCCTGCATATTCAGGTACTGCAATAGCTGATGTAATTCCAGGTATAAATTCAAATTTAATATCTCTTTCTCTAAGATATATTCCTTCTTCTCCACCTCTTCCAAATACAAAAGGGTCTCCACCTTTTAATCTTACAACTATCTTATATTTTAGAGCATTTTGATATATAACTTCATTTATCTCATCTTGAGGTAATGTATGGTGACTATCTTCTTTTCCAACATACACAAATTCACAGCCACTTTTAGCCTCTTTGAGAATATCTGGATTAGCCAAACGGTCATATATAATAACATCTGCCTCTTTAACTAATCTAAGAGCTTTAACAGTTAAAAGCTCTATGTCTCCAGGACCTGCTCCTGTAAGATATACTTTACCCATTAGTTATCGCCTTTAATTTCATAAATAAATATACCTGATGGACTTTTTAATTGAAAAATTTCTCTCTCTAAAAACCACTCTTTTGTATTTATAACATTTACTTGATTAGTATCATTTACAGATACATAAAGATATTTATCGAGATTAGACCATCTCAAATGTAAGATTTTACCTGAAAATGTAAACTCTTTTATGATTTTTAAAGTAGCTGTATCTATAATTTGAATAGTGGGAAAATCCTTTCCAGAAAATGTAACAGCTAGATATTTCTTATCTGGACTTAATGCTGTAAAGACAGGTAACCCTTTAACAGTTATATTTTCAATAAAATTAAATTTAGGGTCATAAACCATAATTTTATTATCTCCAACGGCTGGAATGAATATTTGTTTATTTCCAATACTCCAAAAACCAAAATGAGGAACTTTGAGAACAGGTTTACTATTTTCAGCCGTTATTTTAATATCTTGAAATGACATTTTATTTAAATCAAGTACACCAAATGATTTACTTAAAAAGAATCCTACTATATAAGTATTATTTTTAATCATTGCATCGAAAGGCATCTTTCCAACTTTAAATTCTTTAAATATTTTAAAGTTAGGAGTTCCTTTTCCAATATTTTCATTTTTTAGAACTGTTACTTTATCTTTATCCATTTGTGCAAATATTAAATAATCTTTATATATTTTAATACCGACATTTTTAGAACCCGTTTTAATTTTGCTAATAGGCTGAAGCTCTCTAGTTAAGATATCAACTGATTTATCATCATAATTTGCAACAGCTACAAAATTATCACCAATTACAAATCCAATAGCAGACTTGCTCGTTTTATATTCATTTAGAATCTTTTCACTTATTGGGTCAAATTTAATGACAAATCCATCTCTACTTATCAAGTAAGCATCATTATCTTTAAACTTGATAATTCCGTGGTTCATATTGTGTACATTTTTAATATGAGATTTAGTTAAACCTTTATTAATTACGGCTATTGATGAACTCTCTCTCTCTACTACAAAAATCTTCTCTTTAGCATTTGGAACACCTGCTGACACTACTATATTTAATACTATAAATAATATTATTTTCTTCATAAAATTTTTCCTTTTTATATATTTTACTCTATTTCACCAACAAAATAAAATTCATTTAACCCATCTAAAAAATCTATTAATATTTCATTAGAACATAATTTAAAGTTTTTATTATTCTCTTTTCTAAAAAGTGCTGATAACTGTTGTTTAGTAAGTTCAACATCTGCTAATCCAAAAATAATTTCTATTTCATTCTCTTTCAACTCTAGTGCTATACGAAGCTTTTTTAAGATGAGGTTGTTTGTAAGTTCAACAACCTCATCTTTTCTTTTTTTAGAACTCTCACCTCTTTTAAAAAGTATAAGACCATCAATAAAAGTTCCAAGTTCTTCATAATTACAAATCTCAAAATCATCGTCTTGACTTTTTTTAAGTAAATTTTCTAAGTGTAAAGATTTCATATTATAATGAGCAAGAGAATAAATCTTTATTATCTCATCACTATTTAGGTTTAGAGCTTTTGTTATCTTATATAGAATTTCATTAGTTAAATTTGACATAAATCAATTATTTCTTTAGCTTAACATCACATAAAGATGCTTTGATATCTGTAATAAACTCAATACTTACATCACTCCAAGTTTTACCTTTATGTAAATCAAAACAACTTTTATTAATAGATTTTAATGCAGAAGTTGCTCCAAAGTCAGCTAAATCAATATTTCCTTTTGCAATAAATTTATTATCTTTATATACATATCCCATTGGAATTATGAGAGTTATTTTATTAAATGATAAAGATATAGCAACAACACCACTTCTTGGTTTATTTTTTACTCGTTCAAATGCTTTTATATCTGTAATGACACCTTCTATTTGATTGTCTGATAATTTATTAAAAAAGAATTTTACTAAAGTTTCATCTCTATCAGGATTTTTTGTATCTATTTTACGAGTGTCA
>JAMOSL010000071.1 GCA_027063105.1 Campylobacteraceae bacterium | reverse complement strand
TGAGCCATCTCCAGTTAAAAAGAAGAGTAGTCTTAAAATTGAAGAAGTTGAAGAGTATGATGAATTTCTAAATGAGCCATCTCCAGTTAAAAAGAAGAGTAGTCTTAAAGTTGAAGAAGTTGAAGAATATGATGAATTTTTAAATGAGCCATCTCCAGTTAAAAAGAAGAGTAGTCTTAAAATTGAAGAAGTTGAAGAGTATGATGATTTTTTAGCAAAACCTGCGAAAATAGAAGAAACCTTAACTAAGAAGATTTTACCAGAAGAAAAATCTGCTAATAAAATGGAAAAAGCAAACACAGAGGAGAAAAAAGTGCATGAACAAAAAATAGATAAAGAAAATATATATAATTCAGATGAGCCAATTGTTGTTAACTTAGAAGAATCCAGCAAAAGACTAGGTGTAACAACTGATGATTTTATTGATTTTTTAAATGAATTTATTGATAAATCAATTGAATTAGAAGAGAGTATAGAGAGTAATGATATTAAAAAACGAAATAAATCAATATTAGATCTTTTTGGATTATCTCAAATGTTAAATCTTCCAACTACTGATATTTTACAAACAATCAGAGAAAGCAGTGGAGATGAACAAGAGGATATTATAGAAGACTTCTATGCAATGATAGATCGAATTATTACAGATGAAGAGTATGAAGAAGAGTATGGAGCAGAAGCAAAAACCGAAGAAAAAAAACCAATAGCAATAGAAAGTAATAAGAATCTTGATGAAGAAGAAGACTTTGATGAAGAAGAAGACTTTGATGAAGAAGAAGACTTTGATGAAGAAGAAGACTTTGACGAAGAAGAAGACTTTGATGAAGAAGAAGACTTTGATGAAGAAGAAGACTTTGATGAAGAAGAAGACTTTGATGAAGAAGACTTTGATGAAGAAGAAGACTTTGACGAAGAAGAAGACTTTGATGATGAAGAAGACTTTGATGAAGAAGAAGTATCTGCTAATGCTATATGTCCACCGATAGATTATGATAGTATAAAACCTATCCATTTTGACTTTCAACTAGAAGCTGCTGCTGATGATCTTAGTTTACCTATAGATTTAATTGAAGAGTTTGTGAATGATTTTATTGACCAAGCACATGAAGAGCAGGAAGTATTTATTCAAGCTTGTAAAGAAGGTGATATTGATAGTATTCAGAAGACTGGACATAAACTTAAAGGTGTTTCAAGTAATCTAAGAATTAAGCCATTAGCAGATACACTAGAAGAAGTACAGTTCTGTGAAGAAGCTGAAAGGTTTGAACCACTTCTTAAAAAGTATTGGGGTCAATTTTTAGCATTTGAACTTTTTATGCAGAATAAGTCACATTAAATGAAAAAGGAACTAGATTATGACAATTAAAAATCGGCTTAGGATTGTAGCGTTTATCCCTATTGCTTTGCTTATATTATTATCAAGTTATTTTTTGGTAATATCATACCAAAACTTTGAAAAGGCAAATGCACTTAAAACAGTATTGAAAAATAATGTGGCACTTGATGATTTGCTTATACAAATAGGTAAAGAGAGAGGATTAACTTCATTATATCTTGGTTCAAATCGAAAAAGTTTTATATCTCCATTAAAAAAACAGAGATTGCTATTAGATAAATCGGTAGCTAACCTCCAACAAGAATTAAATACAAACATAACGACTTATATTCCTTTTCTTACTGGTAATATGGCTCTAATCAATGAAGATAAATATAATATTCTAATAAATAATCTTAGAAAATTGCAATATATTAGAAAAAAGGTTGATTCTAAAAAAAGTGATTTCTCTGATATATTCTTTAATAGTTATACTCAATTAATTGCAACACCAACTATTAATAATATGTTACAAGTTAGTAACTTTTCATTAAATATGGAAATTGGTTCACTTATTAACATTTTAAATCAAATTAATATTGCTAAAGAAAACTCTGGGTTAGAAAGAGGTTTTATATCATATTTCATGACAAAAAAAGAGGCTTTATCTTTCAAAGACATCTCTTTATGGGATAAATTTAAAACAAAATCTAATGGATTTGATTATACAAAAATAGCAGATAAAGGTATCAAAGAAAAAGTTGATACTATATATGAGTATAAAAAGAATAAAATAGTCTTAGAAGATTTAGCAGAGATATCATCAGCTATCCAAACCGATATAGATAATGGTGATTACTCCGAAGATCCTGCTCATTGGTTTACTCTTCAAACTAAAAAGATTTCTATTTTATCTAAGGCTCAAATTGTAGTATCAAATGAATTATGGCAAAAATCAGAAACATTCTTACATAAACAGATTATTACACTAGCTATATCAATATCAATATGGTTATTAGCACTTATTTTAACAATCATCGGATTTACAACAACAAGAGGTATTGCTACAAACATTAAAGAACTAGAAGATGTGTTAAATAAAGCTGTTGATGATATGAAAGAGGGAGATGATTATTTTGCTTCTGATACAGCTGATATAGAAAATGTTGAACTTGATACTCATGAAGGAACAAAAACTGCTTATAGATTTTTAGAACAACTAGTTGAAACTGCTAAAAATGATAAACTAATGGCACTTCAAGCAAACGAAGCCAAGTCTTTATTTTTGGCAAATATGTCTCACGAAATTCGTACTCCACTAAATGGTATTGTCGGATTTACTGAACTTCTTAAATCTACAGATATAAATGATGAGCAGTCAGAGTTTTTATCTATTATTGATAAAAGTTCAGAAAATCTTCTAAGTATTATTAACAACATTCTTGATTTATCTAAAGTTGAAAGTAATAAGGTTGAGATAGAAAATATCGTATTCGAAGCTGAAGAAGAATTTGATAGTGCAGTAGAGACTTATGCTGTTGGTGCCTCAGAAAAAAATATTGACCTAAACTATTATATGGATCCAAGAATCAGTAAAAAGTTAAAAGGTGATCCAACAAAAATCAAAGAAGTCATTGTAAATCTTATGAGTAATGCTGTTAAATTTACTAGTTATGGTGGTGAAATTAATGTAGAGATTAAAAATATTGATGGAATTGATGGTGGACCAGGTAGGATATTATTTAGTGTTCAAGATAACGGTATTGGTATGACTAAAGAGCAACAATCAAGAATCTTTGATGCCTTTTCTCAAGCTGATGTATCAGTTACAAGAAAATATGGTGGTACAGGTCTAGGATTAACTTTATCTAGTCAATTTGTAGAACTTATGGGTGGAGAATTAGAACTTACTAGTGCAAAAGATCATGGAACAACTTTCTTTTTCTCTCTTCCATTAGAAGAAATCACATCATCAGAAACAGACTTATTTAATGGATTTACAACATTAACTATTGGAAAATATCAACAAGAAATACCAACAACTATAGACACATACATTAACCAATATTTAGAATACTTTGGACCAAGTGTTAAATATTTTGAATCAGTCAGTGAAATTAAAATACTTGAAGATCAAAAAACTTGTAAAAATTATTGGGTTGACCTTGATAAAGCAAAACAAAGTGTCATTGATATGTTACCAACAATTCCAAAAGAGAATTTAATTATTATTTCTAATGTTACAAATAGAGACAAAGTTGAGCCTTTCGGTCTATCTCAAAATAATATTTTATATAAGCCTATCAGCATTAGAAAAATGAGAGAAACTTTAATTAATACTTCAGATATTAAACCTAAAGAGGAAAAGAAAAAAGTTAATACAAAAGATGGTAATTACTTTAATGCTAATGTACTTGTAGCAGAAGATAATATCATTAATCAAAAACTTATCAGACATATTCTTACAGAAGCAGGTTTAAATGTAGACTTAGCAAATAATGGATTAGAAGCATTTGAAAAAAGAAGAAGTGGCGATTATGATGTAATCTTTATGGATATTCAAATGCCTGTTCTTGATGGAATAGAAGCTACACATGAAATATTAGATTATGAAGAAGATGAGAATATTCCACATATTCCAATTGTTGCATTAACAGCAAATGCACTAAAAGGTGATAAAGAAAGATTCTTAAAAGAGGGAATGGATGAATATATATCTAAACCTCTCGAAACATCCGAACTTCTTTATGTTTTAAATAAATATCTTGATAACAAAAGAGTAGATGCTCCTGTTAAACCAAAAGAGGAGAAAGTAAAACCTAAAACTAGAGCAAAACCTAGAACTATGGTAAAGCCTAAAGTAGAAGAACAACAAACTACTAAAAAAGAAGAAACTCCTCCTCCCAAACGCAAACGAGTTATGAGAAAGAGAGTTGCTAAAAAACCTCCTGTTGAGGATAAACCAGAAGTTGAAGAACAAAAAACTACTAAAAAAGAAGAAACTCCTCCTCCCAAACGCAAACGAGTTATGAGAAAAAGAGTTGCTAAGAAACCTCCTGTTGAGGATAAACCAGAAGTTGAAGAGACAAAACCTGATAAGGTAGAAGAGACTCCTCCTAAACGCAAACGGGTTATGAGAAAAAGAGTTGCTAAAAAACCTCCTGTCGAAGATAAACCAAAAGTTGAGGAGATAGCTCCTGCCGAAGAGGTTAAAGAGGAAAGTGTATCTCCTAAACCAAGAAGAAGGAAAAGAGTAGTTAGAAAAAAGAGACCTGCTAAGAGTAAGAAAAAAATGATTTTATTGGCAAAAAAGAGTCTCTTAGGAAGTAGGATTATATCAAAAATGTTGACAAATCTTGAAGTTGATTTTTACAACTTAGATGACCTTGATCAATTAGAAGATGAATCGTTATCAGGAAAATATGATATACTACTAACAGATAATGAACTTCTTCCTGCAGATATAAGTCCAATAGAAGAGAAAGTATCTATAATCTCTTTACCTGATTCAACAGTTACAAAAGAGAGTTTAGATAAATTAATAAGAAAGCATAGAGGATAAAATTATGGGTTTAAAAGTATTGATAGTAGACGATGATATGATAAATAGAATGTTGCTTAAAACTCTGCTAAAAAAGAATTCAACTGTTTCTGGTATAGTTGAAGCAGAGAATGGTTCAGATGCATTAGAAAAATATAAAAGTGAGGGTGGTATAAATATCATTCTACTGGATGTTATGATGCCAATATTAAATGGAGTTGAGTTTTTAAAAATTTTCCGTTCAGATGCAGATAATAATCATGTGCCTGTAATTGTATTGACAACTGATGATACAAGAAAAGCTGAAGTATTTGATAATGGAGCAAATGATTTTCTTCGTAAACCTATAATGGGTGAAGAATTAAATGAAAAAATAAGTCAATGGACATAAAAATTAAGACCTAAGATGACTATAAACAAGGAGGCGTTCACAATGTATTTATTAAGGAGGTAAACAAAAGCATCTTAGGTCAGAATTAATATTATATAACATAAATATTAATGGAGTGTGAATGGCTAAATCAATAGTTATTAATTTAAAACTTTTGATTTAGCCAAAGCTCTTTCTATCTCCTCCTTGTCAATATCTCCTGATAGATTTAATTCAACATTTCCATTTTCTCCATCTACTTCTATATTAGTTATCTTTTGTTTAGTTTCATCACTCATACATTCACATTTACCTTCGGCACAATTTTCTACCATATTAAGTATTTGTTTTTTTTGAACAACTCCTGTAAATGATATTTTTACACCCTCTTCAGTCTTAAATACACTCTTTTCCATAGTTTTTTCCTTTAATAATATTTCCTCTACTTTAGGGATTAATTTATCTTTTATATCTTGGTAAGTATTTTTGAACACTATATACTCTTTACCATCAGGATCATCGAATCCAATATGAACTGTAGGTGTTGACTTGGGAAATATGGGACACAACTCTTTTGCATCTTCACACACAGTAACTATTAGATCAAAACTTATATCCATATCTATAATTTCATCTAAATGTTTGGAGTAATAATTATCATTCCAAATATTATTCTCTTTTAATATATTTTTAGCATTTAAATTTACTTTTCCCGTAGGTTTTACTCCACAACTATAAGCCGTAACTTTATTAAGATATTTATTAATAATAGCCTCTCCTATGATACTCCTACAACTATTCCCTGTACACATAACCAAAACTTTTTTATCCATGAATTATCCTATTAGTTTATAATATAATAACATATTTAAAACTGAAAAGCAATGAAAAATATGTCATAATACTTTTATGAAAAAAACAACAGAAATATTTTTATGTGCTATTAATAATATATTGAGTGGAACTTGTAATGAGGATTGCAAGTTTTGCACACAAAGCGTTAGGTATAAGGCAGATATTGATCGTTATACCTTTAAATCTATAGAGACTATTGTATCTGAAGCTAAACAAGCTAAATCATTAGGTGCATTGGGATATTGTTTAGTCACAGCAGGTAAAGGACTAGATGATAAAAAAACCGAATTTGTATCTGAGGTAGCTATTGCTATTAAAAAAGAGGTTGATGGTTTAAATCTTATTGCTTGTAATGGAACTGCATCAAAGGAACAATTGAAATATCTTAAAGAACATGGAATTGATAGTTATAACCATAATCTTGAAACTTCTGAAAATTATTATAATGAAATTTGTACTACTCATAGCTGGAAAGAGAGATATAAAACTTGTGAAGATGTGAAATCTGTTGGACTAACACTATGTAGTGGTGGAATATTTGGTATGGGAGAAACTATTAGTGATAGAGATGAATTATTAAAATCTATTGCATCATTAGAACCAGAATCAACGCCTTTAAATTTTTATCACCCAAATCCTGCTTTGCCTCTAAAAACAACAACTATATCCAAGTCTGAAGCTTTAATAATCATTACTCAAGCCAGAGAATTATTAGGTAATAGTAGCTTGTTAATGGTAGCAGGTGGAAGAGAATTATTATTTGCAAATAATCAAAAAGAGATGTTTGAAGCAGGAGCAAATGCTATTGTTATTGGAAATTATCTTACAACAACTGGCGATTCTCCAACAAAAGACCACAAGATGATAAAAGAGTACGGTTATCAAATTGCAAGTAGTTGTGTTGAATAGTAGTATTTCTCTAATTCTAACTCTATCTCTCTTGATATGGATAAGCCCATTTGTATCAAGAATAATTCGTATACCAACTCCACCCGTTGAAATTCTATTAGGTTCTCTATTTGCATATCTAGGCTTCGTAGGACATCATGAATATTTTGATTTGGTAGCAGAAGTTGGATTCTTATATTTAATGTTTCTAGCAGGTATGGAAGTTAATCTAAAACAAATTTTATCAAGTTCTCGTGAGATAATTAAAAGAGCTATTATATTTTTAGCACTTATGGGGATTCTATCTGTTCTATTTGGTTGGTTTTTTAATCTTAGCATTATCGTCACAATATCTCTTCCATTGGTATCAATTGGACTGTTAGCATCTTTATCAAAAATATATGGAAAAGATACAGAGTGGTTAAAACTAGCATTTATAGTTGGCATATTAGGTGAAATAGTAAGTATTGCTATGTTAA
Source organism: Campylobacteraceae bacterium (assembly GCA_027063105.1). Taxonomy (GTDB): domain Bacteria; phylum Campylobacterota; class Campylobacteria; order Campylobacterales; family Sulfurovaceae; genus SZUA-451. Next base: position 5,860 of record JAMOSL010000071.1, on the reverse strand, counting down.
CAACTCTTGAGGCAGCTAGTTTGGTAGGGTTTGGTTTAGAATTATTTATTAAAATAATATATCTTATTGCATTCTTATATGCTACTATATTTCTTTATCGTCTATTAAGATTACTATTTTGGTGGTATCCTGAATTAAAAAAAACTATAATTCCTAAATTTGATACAGCAGATCAAGATATTAGATTAGCAATTTCTCTATTTTTTATAATGATTGCATTGATGCTTCAACTAGGTTTAGAATTAGCATTAGGTGCATTTATTGCTGGAGTAGCTATATCTGCATTCTTTCACCATGAAAAAGGGCTTGAAGAGAAAGTTTCTAGCTTTGGTTTTGGTATTTTAGTACCTATATTTTTTATTCATGTTGGTTCATCATTTGATTTAGCCTCTTTAGGAACAGAAGGAATTATTACTGGTGCAACCCTTATTACAACTCTAATGATTATCATTCGTTTACTATCTGCATTTGTACTTAAAAATATATATGGTGCAAAAAATGCTCTATTAGTAGCATTCTCATTATCAATGCCTTTAACTCTTCTTGTAGCTGTTGCAACCATAGGATACAATGCAAAATTAATTGATTTATTAAGCTATTATCAACTTATTCTTGCAAGTTTATTACAAATTTTAATCTCAATGATAGCAATAAAATTATTATCGAAGAAATCAAATTAATATCTTTTTTTTGATATTAGTATGATATAATGATTTTTTGCTATTAAATAATGAGGAAATTAAGTGATTAATCAAACAACTATTGCAGAAGCTATTGAAGTTATTGGTATAGGTCTCCATAAAGGAGAACCTATAAGGTTACGACTTGAACCTATGGGTGCTGATAAAGGAATTGTATTTTATCGTGATGATATTGCTGTTAGTATTCCATTATCACCAGATAGCGTAATTGATACAAAAATGGCAACAGTTATTGGAAATACAAAAGCTTCTATATCCACTATAGAACATTTTTTATCTGCAATATATGCTTATGGGATAGATAATTTAAGAGTCATTCTTGATGGTTCTGAAATGCCTATTATGGATGGAAGTTCTATTAGTTTCTGTCTTTTATTAGATGAAGCAGGTATTCAAGAGTTAGATAAAAGTAAAAAAGTTATACTAATTAAAAAAATAGTAGAGGTCAGAGATGGAGACAAGTTCGTTAAAATTGCACCATCTTTGGAAGCATCATTTAATTTTAATATAGATTTTTCCCACCCTGTAATTGGGAAACAAGAAGAAAAGTTTGAATTTAGTAGATCAGGATTTATAAAAGAAATTGCAAGAGCTAGAACTTTTGGATTTGTTAAAGATATTCAATATCTACAAAGCATAAATCTAGCACTAGGAGCTACACTTCAAAATGCTATAGGATTAGATGAACATAGAATTTTAAATCCAGATGGATTAAGATTTGAAAATGAATTTGTGAGACATAAAATATTAGATGCTATGGGAGATATGATGGTTATGGGACATAATATTCTAGGAGAATATACCTCATTTGCAGGAAGTCATCATCTAAACCATAAATTAACGAAAGCTATTTTAGCCAATAGTGAAAACTATGAGTTAATAGCAATTAAAAGATTAAAAAGTATAGAATTTGCCAAAAGTTTTGCATAATTATAAAGTGGTGATTATATCACTATCTACACCTATATTAGTCGGTATTTACGAAGATGATATTCTAATAAATACTATAAAAAGTGAATTAAAAACATCTGAAGCACTATTACCAATTTTAGAAGATATTTTTAAAAAGTATGATGTATTAGAAATAATATATGCTAATGGACCAGGTAGTTATATGGCTATTAAAATAACATATATTATGCTTAAAACTATACAAATTATTAAAGATATTCCTATAAGAGCTTGTAGTGCATTTGAATTTAATAACAACAAACCTATAAAAGCTATGGGAAATCTCTATTTTATCAAAGAAAAAGAAACTATAATAACAAAAAAACTTACAGAAACTATAAATATGGAGTATACTCTTTGCAACTCTTTAAAAGATTTAAGATTGCAAAATAGTAATAAACCAGACTATAGATTACCAGCTGTTTAAAAAGGGATTTAGTGTTTATTAGTGTACCAGCAACCAGTGCAAATTTAGGACCAGGTTTTGATAGCCTTGGACTTGCCATAGACCTTCGTAATGAGATTACAATTACACCTTCACAATTTTTAAGTCTCTCAACAAGAGGAGAAGGTTCAAAAAATCCAAAAATAAAGAAAAATACACTTTTTCTAAATATTTTTAATGAAAATTATACGAGATTAACAAATAAAGAGCCTATTTTTAGATTTGAATTTAATAACCGTATCCCAATATCAAGAGGTCTTGGTAGTTCATCAGCTGTAATTATTGCATCTCTTACAGCCTCTTATGTTGCAGCAGGAATAAAATATAATAAAAGAGATATTTTAAATAGAGCATTAATATATGAGAATCATCCAGACAATATTACTCCTGCTGTCATGGGAGGATTTAATGTAGCATGTGTTGAAGGAGATAGGGTATATAGTAAAAAAAGACGATTACCTGATTTATTAAGAGCTGTTTTAGTTGTTCCAAATAGAACTATTTCAACAGCTCAATCAAGAACAATTCTTCCAGATATATATAAAAAAGAAGAGACAGTATATTCTCTTTCTAGAGCATCTTTTATGACAGCTCTTTTTATGAGTGAATCATGGGATTTACTACATTTAGCATCAAAAGATAAGTTACATCAAACTCGTAGAATGAAGATAATGCCAGAGCTATTTGATGTACAGAAATTGGCACTTAGACATGGAGCTTTAATGAGTACGCTATCTGGAAGTGGTTCAACATTTTTTACACTATGTTATAGAGATGACGCTGATAAGATAGCTAGAATACTTCAGAAAAGATTTCCACAGTTTAGAGTTTTTAATCGTGGACTTGATAATTATGGAGTTACAACAAAGAGTTAATCTCTTTTTAGGTATAATAACGATGAATTCAACAATAAAGAAAAAACCTACCCGAATGTGTATATCTTGTCGCCAAAAGATAGTTAGAATAACAATGGTACGACTTCAACAAAAAGAGAATAAAATCCTTACTTATCAAGGTAGTGGAAGAAGTTTTTATCTCTGTCATAAGTGTATCGACGACGAAAAAAAAATCAGAAGATTATCAAAGCGTTTTAAAGAAGATTTCAGACAATTTAATAAGTTTTTAAAGGAGTTAGTAGAGAATGGATAAAGTTAAAATCCAAGTTATTGCAGCAGAAGCAGGTTGCTCTAACGCAGATATAGTTAAGAAAGCAAATGAGTTAGGGTTTAGTGTAAAAGTAGCCAATAGCTCTATTAGTGTGGAACAAGCAGGTATACTTTTAGAGTATGCAATGAGTGGAAGTTTACCAAAAGATTTTAAGAAGCCTATCAAACGGTCTAAAATTAAAGTAGTAAAAAAAATTAGAAAAGTAGAGATTCCTAAAAAAGTAGAGAGTGAAACAAAAGTTGAACCTCCTAAAGAAGAAGCTCCTAAGGTTGTTGAGAAAAAAGCACCCATTAAAAAAACCCCTATTAAAAAATCTTCTATACAGAAAATTCCGAAAAGAACACTAGAAGAAAAAGAAGCTTCTTTAGCTCCTATTAGAAAAATAGAGATTAGAGAACAGCCAAAAGAAGAGCCAAAAGTTGAAATTCCTGAAGTAAATAGTAATGAAACAGAAGCTCCTATAATTGAAGAAGAAAAAAAAGTTATTCCTAAGAAGAGAAAAGGAATTACAGCTAGTGTTCGTAAAAAAGTTGAAATTAAAACTGTAAACAAAGATGAGACTGAAGAAGAATCAGACGAAGATAAACCAAAAAGAATTGTTAGAAAAGGTTTATCTAGGGGTGGAATTACTATTGTTAGAAAAGCAAAACCTTCTCCTGTCAAAAGAAAAATTAAAATGTCTGAACCAAAACTTTCAATGCCTAAAAAGAAGAAAATAAAGAAAATTGCTGAGGCTAAAGAGAGTGGTGAGAAACTAGAGATTATGGGTAATCGTGATTTTGGTGGAAGTGATGAAGTTTATAATGATGCTGAAGTTGTTCTATTAGATTTCTCTGATAAAAATATCTATGAAGATATGAAAAGACAAGATGAGAGAAGAAAAGCTGAGCAGAAAAAAAGAGGTCAACAACTAAACACATTTAGACCACAACAAAAACGCTCAATTCGTAGAGGTGGAAAAAAGAAAAAGTATATTCGTGTAGATGAAAATTCAGAGAAAATTACAGTTGTTGAAATTCCTGAGAATGTAAGAGTTTATGAGTTCGCAGAAAAAGTTGGAAGAAGTGTTGGAGAAGTTGTTAAAGTTCTATTTACACTCGGTACAATGGTTACTAAAAATGATTTCTTGGATAAAGACGATATAGAAATATTATCAGAAGAATTTGAGGTTGAAGTAACAATTATTAATCCTCTTGATTTATTAAATTATGTTGAAAATTATGATAATATTGAAGATGAAAATCCAGAAGAAAGACCTCCCGTTCTTACAATTATGGGACATGTTGACCATGGTAAAACATCTCTATTGGACAAAATTAGAGAAACTAAAGTAGTTGATAGAGAGTCTGGTGGGATTACTCAACATGTTGGTGCATATCAAGTTCAAAAAAATGGTAAGAAAATTACATTTGTTGATACTCCTGGTCATGCTGCATTTACAGAGATGAGAGCAAGAGGAGCACAAGCTACTGATATTGTTATTATCGTTGTAGCTGCAGATGATGGGGTTAAGCCACAAACTAAAGAGGCTATATCTCACGCAAAAGCTGGTTCAGTTCCTATGATTGTTGCAATTAACAAAATGGATAAACCTAGTGCTAATCCAGAAATGGTAAAAGGACAACTTGCAGAATTAGGTGTTTTAGCTGTTGATTGGGGTGGAGATATTGAATTTGTAAATGTATCTGCTCATACAGGCGATGGACTAGATGAACTTCTTGATGTTATTTTAATTCAATCAGAAATAATGGAATTAAAAGCTGATGTATCAAGAGAAGGTAAAGCAATAGTTGTTGAAAGTTCTTTAGAAAAAGGATTTGGTCCGGTTGCTAATGTTATCGTTCAAAATGGTACTCTAAGAGTTGGGGACAATATTATTGTTGGAAATACATATGGTCGTGTAAAAGCTATGCGTAATGACCATGGAAAAACAATGCCAGAGATAGGACCAAGTACCCCTGCTGCTATTGTAGGACTTAGTAAAGTTCCATCTGCTGGTGATGTTATGCTTGTTATGAGTAGCGAAAAAGAGGCTAAAGAGTTAGCAGCTAAAAGAGCTGAGTATACAAGATCCAAAGAATTATCAAAAAGTACGAAAGCAACTCTTGATGATCTTCATTCACTTATTGCAGAGGGTCAACTAAAAACTCTTCCAGTAATTATTAAAGCTGATGTTCATGGTTCTCTCGAAGCAATTAAAGCATCTCTTCTTGACCTTAAAAATGAAGAAGTTAAAGTTAATATTATTCATGAGGGTATTGGTGGAGTTACAGAGAGCGATGTAACATTATGTAATGCTAGTGAAAATGCTATTATCTTGGGGTTCCATGTTAGACCAACAGGAGCTGTTAAGAAAAAAGCAAAAGAATTAGGTGTAGATATACACACATATCAAATTATATATGACCTACTTGATGAGGTGAGAGCTCTTCTTGGTGGATTAATGAGTCCTGTTATATCTGAAGAAGTTACAGGTCAAGCAGAGGTTAGAGAAACATTTGCTGTTGCTAAAGTTGGAACTATTGCTGGATCTAAAGTCATTGATGGTTCTATTATAAGAGGTAGTAGTGCTAGACTTATTCGTAATGGTGTTGTT
>JAMOSL010000070.1 GCA_027063105.1 Campylobacteraceae bacterium | reverse complement strand
TAAAATTATATGATGAAGGTGAAGCAAAAGAGGGTGTTGGAGCAGGTGGAGCTTTGATGTACGGATTAATAAATGGTCTTACACAGAAAGATATAACAAATAAAGTAGAAGACTTCTTTAGTTAAAGTTAATATTAAAATAAGGAAAAATTATGGAGTATATGTTTGCAAGTGGATTCTTTGGAACAAGAGCCCCTTTTTTTATGGATTTAGTAACTTTGATAGTAATACTTTTACCATTTTTGGTAGCTATTGCTATTCAATTTGCTAGAAATTATAATTATAATCTGCATAGTAAAGTTCAGATTATAATTTTTATTTTTTCTGTAATAGTTTTGGGCTATTTTGAATATGGTGTTCGTTTAGGTGGTGGATTTGAGGGATATATAAAAGATAGTGGGGCTAATTATACTTATGCTTTAGTTATATTAATAACTCATATAATTATTTCAACTATAACACTAGGTTTTTGGGTAAATACAATTGTTCAAGCGATAAATGATAAAAAACATAAATTATTATTTGGATTACATAGTGCATCACATAAAAAAGCAGGAATTCGTACTTTTTTTGGAATTGTATTAACATCTCTTAGTGGATTATGGGTATATTTATTACTTTTTGTATATTAAAATTAAGGAAAATTATGAGATTTATATTTATTTTAGCACTGCTATCGCTATCATTATTTGCTAATGAGAAGGATTACAAGACAAAAGAGGCAATAGTCAAAATTTACACAGTATCAAAAGTTGTAAGTTATAAAGAACCTTGGAATAGTTCAACAAGCCGTTCTAGTGGTTCAGGTGCAATTATATCTGGCAATAGAATTTTAACAAATGCTCATGTTGTAGCAAATCAAACATTTATAGAAGTTCAAAGATATGGTGAGAGAAAGAGATATATTGCTAAAGTCATAAATGTATCTCATCAAGCAGATATGGCACTTTTAGAGGTTGAAAATAAAGATTTTTTTAAAGGTGTCACTCCACTAACTCTTGGAGAGCTACCAGAAATGGAGCAGAAAATAGTTGTTTACGGATTTCCGATGGGTGGAGATACACTTAGTGCTACTTCTGGTGTAGTATCAAGAATAGAACATACTCGTTATGCACATAGTGGAGAGTCTTTTTTAACTGTACAAGTTGATGCAGCTGTTAATCCAGGAAATAGTGGAGGCCCAGCTATCTCTAATGGAAAGATTGTTGGGGTTGTTATGCAGAATATCAGTCAATCACAGAGTATAGGTTATATTGTTCCCATAAATATGGTAAAACATTTTTTAGTTGATATAAAAGATGGTATTTATGATGGATTTGCAGATTTAGGGCTTACTATTCAAAAAATGGAAAATCCAACAATTAAAAAGTATTATAATATAGACGATAACTCTACAGGTATTTTAGTTGATAATTTAGTATATAGTGCTGAAAATAGTACTAATATTCAAGATAATGATATTATAACATCTATAGATGGTCATAGTATAAAAGATGATGGAACAGTTGAATATAGACCTCATGAGTATACATCATATCATTATTTTATAGACCAACATCAAATGGGTGAAGAGGTAGCATTAGGAATTATAAGAGACCAAAAAAATATAGATATAAATATAACACTTGAACATACAGCAAATGATGTATTATTAGTTAAAACAAAAGAGTATGATAAAATGCCTAGATATTTCATATATGGTGGATATGTATTTTCTCCATTATCAAGAAATCTTTTAGCCATAGGTCGAAATAAAATACCTCTGAGATATTATGCAACACAGTGGCCAACAGAAGAGAAGAAAGAGGTTGTTGTACTGTTGAAAGTCTTACCATCAGATATAAATAGAGGAAATTATGGATTCACATTATGGCCTATAGAAAAGTTAAACGGAAAAACATTTGATAGTTTTAATACATTTTATAAAAGAATAGAAGAGTTTAAAGGTGATTATTTAATATTAGAAGATACAGATGGCGTAAAGGTTATCATAAATAGAAAAGAGGCATTAGAAAAACAGTCTGATATTCTAAAAAAATATAATATAGAATATGATCGTTCTATTGATTTGAGAATAAAAGGTGATACAGAATAATATAATTGTAGGGTGCATTTCAATGCACTAATTATACGAATGATGAATATTTCCAATGTTGTATATCTTTTACCAATTCATGTTTCATTGGATTGTATTTTATATATTCCATTTTTTCCAAATAATCTTTTTCGTCTCTAATTGTATGTTCATAATATCTTTTCTGCCATATTGGCTTTAATCCTCTTTTCCATCTGCTTTTTGATTGTTCCATATGTTCATAATATTTTGGCTCTAAATGTTTAGAAAAATGATATTTTATCGCTCGTATAATTTTTGGATAGTCGTTAGAGACATCAGGTGTAATAATCATATGAATATGTTCAGGCAATATTACAATCGCTTCTATTTTATATAAATATTTTCTTTTACTTACACGAAAACTCTCTCTTAATAAATCAATATTGGCTATTAATATTGGATTGCGTTGATGAGTTACAATTGTGATAAAATAGCTATAACCATCTATAAAAATTCTTTTATAATTTGCCATTTAATCTCTTTGGTTTGTTTAATTAATTTTGTGTTTAATTGAATTAATGGTGCAATAAATTGCACCCTACAATTATATTATCCCGTAGGGTGCATTTCAATGCACCGATTATACTATTTTTAAAATCAAAATCAGAAAAACGCATAATTCATCACCAAACCTCTACTAAACTTTGTTAATGAGCCACTAAATGCTATAATCATAAACCATATAAATCTAAAAGGATATTCACTATGCATAATATTGAACTCAAAGTAAATGATAATGCCTATGCTCACCTCATGTATTTTTTGTCAAATATCAAAGATGATATAAGAGATATTAAGTGATGAGTTAACTTCAAAAATCTCTACCTCTAACGATGAATTTCAAATAGATGAAGCACATTGTCTTAGGACTTTAAAAAAAATAAAAAGTGGTGACTTATCAAGTTTTAAACCTATTGAAAATATAGATGATTATATCAATGAGTTAACCAATGACATTAGTTAGAGATGAGCAATATATCAAAATAGAACAAAAATTCTTTAAAAAGCATCCTAAGCTAATTGATAAATATGGTAGGGTCTTAAAAAAGTTACAAATTGATCCATTTGATCCATCACTAAAAACACATTGATAATATGATATTTTTAACTGATATAGGAACACATAGTGATGTTTATTAGTCCCCTGACAACACCATAATTTGCTATATGCGTAATATATCACCAAACCTTAGATAAGTGGAGATTAAACGGCAGGGGCGTAGAGTTCCACACTCAACAATCTTATATTTACATAATGTTGTAAATACACTATTAGAATCTATTGTAACCTCTTTGATTATATCTATAGCATCTGATATATTATCTTTATTTTTTAACGCATAAGTAAGTCCTACTGATGCCTTATTATTTAACATTTTTGCATCATCACCAAATGCACCATTTATAACAGATAGAATGAAAAGTGACCTTGGAATAGTTCCGTTATCTAACTCTTTTGCCCAATAATCCCAACCTTTATCATCAGGAACTCTTTTAAACAAATTATTATAAATAGCTTCAATAAACTCTTTATTTGTTGTACCTTTGGGATATTTTATATCCAACTCTGGTTGGTCAAAAAAACTTTTAGCTATTTCTTCTAAAAATAATCCCAATTTAACCCAATAATCTAATCCTTGAGCATCTGGAGCTCTATCTAATGTGGCTACATATAACTTTGTCACATTTATTTGTGTTGGAAAGGAAATGAACTGTTAATCTAAAAACCATATAAATATAGAGATAACCATTGACAAATATGTTTTTTTAATATATAATTAATTTAAAAGAAAAGATAAAATGTATACTATAGGTAAATTTGCGAAAAAACTTGGAATAACTGTTCATACTCTAAGAGTTTGGGATAAAGAAAATAAATTAAAACCAGAATATATTAGTAATGGTGGTCATAGATATTATAGTGAAGAGCAACTAAAAGAACTTATACCTACATTAGATGTGAAAAAAGAGGATAGAATAAATATTGGATATGTTAGAGTCTCTGCAAAACATCAAAAAGATGATTTACAGAGACAATATCAGGTGATGGAACTTTTTTTGGCACAAAAAGGTAAGACTTTTAAGATAATTTCAGACATTGGAAGTGGCATTAATTATAAAAAAAAAGGTTTGTCTGAACTATTAACCTTAATATCTACCAATCAAGTTAATAGACTCTATATTGTCCATAAAGATAGATTGGTTAGATTTGGATATGAACTGATAGAAAAGATATGTGAAATTCATAATGTAAAAATTGAAATTATCAATCAAAGTGAAGTGAAAACAGATGACCAAGAGATGATAGATGATATTTTAAAGATAATAGATGTTTTTAGTTGCAGAATGAATGAAAAAAGAAGCCATATAAATAGAAAGATAATGGAGAAGTTAAAAGATGAGTCAACAAAATAATCCACTTCTAGCAAAAGTAAAGCCTGAATTTCAGGGAACTTTCGAGATAAGAATAAACAGTAATAATGATAAAACTTATCTATTTAACTATATTTATGAGTATAAACATTGGCAAAATATTATAACTATCTTAGTAATAGATTTATTTAAAAAAAATAACTCAGATTATAGATATTTCTTGGATTATGAAATAATTAGAGCTTGTATCGGTGATACAGCAGGAAGTATAAAAAAACAGGAAAAAATCCATTATATTAAAAACAAGTACAGAGATAACGAACTATATAAAAGCCTATTGGAAATTGGGGAAAAACTAAAAAATCATAATTTAGTTATGGTTTTAAGACGATTTAAAAAAGATTTTAACAACTATTTCAAAGCTATAAAAGATTATAAAGCCAATCCCCTTAAATATACTGGTATGCCTAAAATGCCAAAACCAAGAAAAATGTCTGAACTTCTCAACTACTCTATCCCATTAGATACGAATAGTTGGAGTACAAAGAAAAATCTTATTGGCATAAATTTAGATAGTAAAATGAGATATTTTTATATCGGAAAAATAATTAAAGATGCTAAAGTATTGGATAAAAAAATTCAATCAGTTTCCATTAAAATGAAAAATAAAGAGATTTATCTCTCTTTCTCTTATGTTAATGAGGAGCAAATACTAAATAGTGAACTTTCAGTTGATAAAGTTCATAATTTAGGCCCTATAATCTCAAATAGTGCTGGAATTGATATTGGTCTGAATAATCTAATTTCACTCTTTATTGATGACGAAGAGAGCCAATCCATTATTGTTGATGGAGCTAGATACAAATATTATAATAGCAAATTTAATAGATTTATTGCTAAATTAAATAACTCCATTTCAGAGGAAGTTATAGAGTATAAAATAATTATAAAAAAAGATAAAACAGAATTTCAAATTCCTATAAAATGGACAAAAAGAGGTCACAGACTAAAGAGATATATCAGTTTTTTATATAGAAAACGAAATGATTTTTTTGAGACAGAGTTTCATAAAATTTCAAAAAGAGTTGTAGAATATCTTGAAATTAATAATGTGAAACAGTTAGTTTTATCAAAAAATTTAGCCCAACTTATGAATAATGGAAAGTGTAAATTGAGAAAAAAGACCAAACAAAATTTTATACAGATACCTTTTATACAATTAATTCATTATATTGAGGAGAAAGCTATAAAAAATGGAATTGAAGTTATATTTATTGATGAAGCTTATACTTCTAAGACATCTTGTATTAGTGGAGATGTTTTAGAAGTGCAAACTAAATCAAAAAGCAATCAAAAACCATTAGCTAATGAGTTTAAAGGTACTCGTGCTAAAAGGGGATTATTTAAAGATATTGAATTGAATAAAATTTGGAATGCAGATTTAAATGGAGCAGTAAATCACATAAAAGTGGCTTTTAATAGCTGTTTTAAGTGGCTAAAAGAGACTCTTTTTAAGTTATGTAATCCAAAAGTAATAAAAAGTGCTAACGATTTTCTTATATTTAACAATGGAATAGTGATGCAGGTAAAGAGTGGCTATCAAATTCCACTCAAACGATGAAGTACGGACTTTGTAGGTTTATATAGGTTTTTATGACCTATCTATGCTTTTATATAGTTTTTTCTTGTCGGGTACTTACGAAATTGAGAGATAGATGTGAAGATATGAAGATATTGATTTTGATAAGCAAAAAGCTTCAAGCATTTAAGAGTTTTAAAGAGGCTACTCTTGAGCTAACTTAACTATTGTTATTTCGCTATCTTTACTCTGTTGTGCTTGATATGCTAGGTAGGCTATTTCAAATCTTATCTCTTCTGTTAGGTCTTGTCTAATCACAAATTTGAGTGGAGTATGGAGTTGTGGTAAATTTAAGTTTTTTTAGTATCTACTTTTGTATTTATTTCACTCAATATTGGGTTTATTGAGTGAGTCTTGATACTTGATACTATTTTACTTTTCAATTCTCATCATTGCAATTCCTTCATGAACAACATCTAATAGTTTTAAAGATTTTATTGCATTTTGCATTTCTACTTCTTTACAGATATGAGTTGTAAATAGTAATTTAACACCATCTTCTTTTTTACTTGGTTTTTGAAGCATTGATTCTATTGATATATCAAATTTTCCTAGAGTTGATGCAATTTTTGCTAATACACCACTCTCATCATCAACTTCTAATCTAATATAATATTGTGAGCTTATTTCATCTTTACTTAATAGTCTTAGACCACTCTCTAAAGATTTTTTATATCCTAGCATTGGGTCATGATTCCCTCTTACTATATTTACAATGTCAGAGATAACAGCACTGGCAGTTGCATCACCACCAGCTCCAGCACCATAATACATAGTTTCACCAACACAATCACCAATAACAGTTACAGCATTCATTACGCCATCAACTTTTGAAATCATGCTAGATGATGGTATCATTGTAGAGTGAACTCTTAATTCTACTCCGTCACCAACTTTCTTTGCAATTCCTAAAAGCTTAATTTCATATCCAAACTCTTTTGCAAATGTTACATCTGTTTGAGTTATATTCTCTATTCCCTCAATTAAAATATCTTCTGGTTTTGCATCAAGACCATACGCGATACTTGCCAAAATAAGAAGTTTATGTGATGCATCAAATCCACCTACATCAAATGTAGGATCAGCTTCTGCATAACCTAACTCTTGAGACTCTTTGAGAATATCATCATATAATGCACCTTCATTAATCATTTTTGTTAACATGTAGTTACAAGTACCGTTCATAATACCTTTGATAGAATCAATATGATTAGCTGATAGTCCATTTCTCAATGCCCCAATAATTGGGATACCACCAGCAGTACTTGCCTCATACATAAATGGAATATCACCTGCTAACTCTTGTAGTTCATATCTATGATATGCTAATAGAGCTTTATTTGCTGTCACTACAGGTTTGCCATTTTTAAGAGCCTCTTTGACTATTTTGTAAGGTTCTTCAACGCCACCCATCAACTCAATTACAATATCAATTTCTGGATCATTTATAATATCAAGATAATCATCAGTAAGAGTAATATCAACTCCTCTATCTTTTGATAAATTTTTAACTACTCCACTCTTAACCACAATTTTCTTACCAGCTCTTGCTTCTATTATATCTGCATTATTTTTTAAAATATTAGCAACACTTGCACCAACAGTTCCGACACCTAATATTCCGACTTTAACCATTTTTTCTCTCTTTATTTAGCTCTTTTAAAAACTTTTTAATATTTTTTGCCGATTGTCTAATTCTTTTTTCATTTTCTATTAAAGCAATTCTAACATATTCGTCACCATATTTTCCAAATCCAATACCTGGGCTAACAGCTACACCAGCTTTTAATAGAAGTTGTTTGGAGAATTCTAAAGAACCCATATCTCTTGCTATTTCTGGAATTTTTGCCCATATAAACATACTAGCGTTTGGTTTTGCTAATTTCCAACCAGCATTACCAAAGGCTTCTATCATAACATCTCTTCTTTTTTTATACAAAGGTATAATCTGTTTCTCTGGAATATAATTATGTTCATCAAGTGCTACAGTTGCTGCTACTTGAATTGGTGTAAACATTCCATAATCAAGCCAAGATTTAATACTTTGTAATGCTCCAATAAGTTTTTTGTTTCCAACAATAAATCCAACTCTCCAACCTGCCATATTATAAGACTTAGATAAAGTATAAGATTCAACAGCTACATCCTTAGCTCCATCAACTTCCATTATAGACGGAGTTTTATATCCATCAAATGTAATATCTGCATAAGCGATATCTGATATTATATAAAATCTTTTCTCTTTAGCTAAAGCTACCAATCTTTTATAAAAGTTTGGTGTAACTGTAGCAGTACTCGGATTATGAGGAAAGTTAACTACTAAGAATTTAGCTTGAGGAACAGAGTTGTTTAATGCCTCTTTAACATCTGATAAAAATCTATCTTCATCTACTTCAAATGTATCTTCATCAAAAATAAGTTTCATCTTTTCAACATTAGCCCCTGCTAAGATAAATGCTTGTGAATGAATTGGATATGTTGGGTCTGGAACTATAGCAACATCTCCTGGATTAGATATAGCTTGAACTAGATGGACATAACCCTCTTTACTTCCCATAGTAGCAACAACTTCTGTATTTGGGTCTAGTACAACACTATATTTTCGTCTATACCAATTTGCCATAGCTAGACGAAGTTTATATATTCCTTTACTTGCACTATATCCATGAGTTTTTGGTTTAAGCGCTGTTTCACATAATTTATCAATAATAGGTTGTGGAGTTGGTGCATCAGGATTTCCCATAGAAAAATCTATAATATCTTCACCATCTCTTCTAAGTTGCATTTTCAAATCATTTATCTCTGCAAAAAGATATTTTGGTAATCTATTTATCTTTTCAAATTGAATCTCATCAAACATTTATAATTTTCCTTATTCTCTTTCTAAAGCTCTAAATTGCTCTTCTGTTAATTTATGTATACCAGATTGGTCAAGTTTATAGAATGATTTTCCCTCTTCTGAATATTTATATAATTTTCCATTATCTTTTAATGAAAAAGATGAATTTTCAGTAGCTAACAACCAATCACTTTCTCTCATATCTATTCTATATTCGGTACTTCTTTTATATGCTCTTCTTTTTTTATTACTTAAGTCTATTAATCTAAACCACATATACTCATTTGGCATTAAAGTAATTATTTTTCTAGGAGTAGGAGGAGTAATTATTTTCATCTCTTTGTTAATAGGTTGTTTTCCCTCTTCAATAATTATTTTACCAATAGGAAGTATTGTCTCAACTCTTGTAGTATTTTTATCTTCAGTTATATTTTGATCAATAATAGTATTTTCAATGGATTGATTTTTATCTACTTTTATAATTTCTATAGAGTTATTTATCTCATTAACTTCTTCAATAATCTCAAGTTCTATAATTTTTTTTTTCTCAGTATCATCTTTTTGTAATACTGTATGTCCTAGTTCAATTGTTTTAATTGTACTAGGTGGCATTATTTGTTTATTATAATACTCTGCAAAGAAATACCAAGCTCCATAAGCTAAAAAACCTAAAATAAATACAATTAATATTTGAGGAATTATGGGTCTATCTTCATCAATTGGTTGTATAACACTGACACCATCTTCTAATGGATGTTCTTTAAAATACTCTTTACACTCTTGTTTAAGAGTCTTCATATCCATGTCAAATTCTCGTTCAATAATATTTATTGACCCAATAGCTTGTGGATAACTAAATGTTTCAAATTTTTTATCGAATAAATTTTGTACAACATTGAGCGATATATTAGTTTTCTGACTAATTGTTTTAATACTTCTATCTTGGTTTACTTCTTCTTTTTTATCTATTATTTCTTCATCTGATTGCATATCCCATCCTATGTATTAATATTGCTCCTGCTGCACTAACATTTAATGAATCAAAAGAGTGTTTCATCTTAATTGATACTTTTTTGTTAATTTTTGCTTTTGCTTTTTTAGAGAGACCTTCTCCCTCACTACCTAATACCAAAATTCTTTTTTTATCGAATATAGTATCTTCTATAGCTTCACCATCCATAGATGCTCCATAGCTTACAAATCCAATCTGATGTAATTCATTTAGAATATCAGCAATATTATGTTTAACTAAAAGAGGCATATCTAATAACGCTCCAGAGCTTGTACGTGTTACTGCACTATAATATAATTTTTTAACACCTGTAGCAATTACAGCATCTGCACCCATTGCATAGGCACTTCTAACAATTGCTCCAATGTTTCCAGCATCTGTTAAACCATCTAAAATTACTATAAAATCACTATTTTTAATTTGACTAAGTGGAGTCTCTTCAAAATCTTCTATATCTATGAGAATGCCTTGATGGTTTCCACCTTTACTCATAGATTGAGCCCACTTCTCTTCTAAGAATTTTATCTTAGGTTTATATTCATCAAATAGAGGTTGAGAAAGTAGACCTTTTTTTGCTAAATAAACAGTTTTAATAGCCGATGTGTGGTGCTTTAAAGCATATAAGCATACTTGTTTTCCATAAATAATCATAGTCGTGATTTTATCTATTTTTTCATTAACTCTTGATAACACTCTTTAATAGACTTTCCTGTGAGTTTTGCCAAAAGTTTAGATTTTGGTTTAGGTGCTAAATCTAAAGCTATAATGTCTTCCATATACAAAGAGGCTCTCTCTACAGTTTTTCCTTTAATAATTACTACCCATTCCCCTCTAATATTTTCATTTATAAATTGTTTATATATATCAGCTGTAATACCTCTATAATAATTTTGATACCTTTTTGTTAACTCTTTAGCTAAGAAAATCTCTCTATTATCATCAAGCTTTGCCATCTCTTCTAATAATTTCAGTAGACGATGAGGTGCTTCATATATGATAGTGTTGTAATTACTATTTAAAGCTAAAGATAATTGCTTACTTCTTTCAATACCTTTATGTGGTAAGAATCCAAAAAATAAAAACTTTCCATCTTCAAAACCACTAGATGCATAAGCAGTAACAACAGCACTAGCACCAGCTAATACATCATATTTTATATTGTTTTCTTGACAATATTCAACTAGAATCTGCCCAGGATCAGAAATAATTGGCATTCCTGCATCACTTACATATACTATCTCTTTGGTTTTAATATCAGTTTCTAGCTCTTTTAATCTTTTAGCTCCATTATGCTCATTAAATGATATAAAATCTACGCTAGGCATGATGAAATCAAATCTCTCTTCTAAAATCCTTAAGAGTCTTTTTGTCTCTCTTGTATCTTCGCATAGAAATAGTTGGGCATTTTCAAACACTCTTAATGCACGAATTGTAATATCTTGTGGGTTTCCTATAGGAGTAGGTATAAATGAAATCATATTTTAATAATCTTAGTAGTGTGATAGGTAAGGGGATAAGCAGTACTTTAAAGCACTGCTATTATAGTTAGTTATTAGATTAAGATAGTTTATATTTATTTTTAAACTTCTCAACTCTACCAGCTGCATCAACAATCTTTTCTGAACCAGTAAAGAATGGGTGACATTCATTACAAATATCAATAGACATAGTATCTTTATCAGATTTAATTGTAAACTCATTTTTACAAGCACAAGTTACTTTACATTCAACATAATTTGGGTGAATTTCTTTTTTCATTCGTAGAACCTTTTTTAACTAAAATATTTGTTAATAGGCAACAAACCTATTTTAATACTAAGATAGTATTCTTCCACTACATCGTAGGGGTCATTGCAACCTTTAAGAGACAATAATTTGAGACAAAAGTATATCTAAAATAATTTAATTAAAGATGAATACAAAATATTTTAACTAACTTTTGGCTATACTCACAATAATTAACTAGAAGGCAATATAATTATGGACTACAAAGAGACACTACTACTTCCAAAAACATCTTTTCCAATGCGTGGAAATTTACCAAATAATGAACCAAAAAGATATAAAAAATGGTTTGATGAAGATATTTATAATCAGATGAAAACTAAAAGAGAAGGAGCTGAACTATTTACTCTTCATGATGGACCTCCTTATGCAAATGGAGATATTCATATAGGTCATGCTCTTAATAAAATTCTAAAAGATATAATATTAAAGTATAACTATTTTCAGGGTAAAGCTGTAAGAATGACTCCTGGTTGGGATTGTCATGGTTTACCAATTGAGCAAAAAGTTGAAGAGAAATTAGGGAAAAGCAAAAAAGAAGCTATGCCAACTGCTAAATTTAGAGAACTTTGTCGTCAACATGCCTCTAAGTTTGTAGATATTCAAAGAGATGGATTTAAATCATTAGGTGTTATTGCAGATTGGGAAAACCCTTATGTAACCATGGATTTTAAATTTGAAGCAAATATCTATAGAACTTTATGTGAAGTTGCAAAAAAGGGTTTATTAGTTGAGAGACATAAACCAATATTTTGGTCTTGGGCAGCAAGAACAGCATTAGCTGATGCAGAAGTAGAGTATCAAGATAAAGAAGATTATTCTATCTATGTACATTTTGAACTTAATGATAATGCAAAAGCCAAATTAGGAATTGAAGGTAAAGCAGGGCTTGTGATTTGGACAACAACTCCGTGGACACTTCCATCAAATACAGGAATTTCACTAAACCCTGAAGAGACTTATATTTTAAGTGAAGATGGTCATATTGTTGCAAAATCTCGTTATGAAGCAATGGTGAAAGAGGGGATAGTCTCAGCTCATGCCCTCAAAGAATTTTTGGCACTAGAATTTAATAAATTAGAAGCTATAAATCCACTAAATGGACGAAAATCAACAGTTGTGTTAGGTGAGCATGTAATGCTTGATGGTGGTTCAGGTTGTGTACATACAGCACCTGGTCATGGTGAAGATGATTATCGTATAGGTCTTAAATATGGGCTTGATGTTGTTATGCCTGTTGATGAAAGAGGTTGTTTTGATGAGAGTGTAAAAGGTTTAGGTCTATTACCAAATGCTGATGATTTCGTTGGAATGCACATATTTAAAACAAACGAACCAATTTTAGAACTTCTTGGTGACAGTTTGTTAAAACAATCTAAATTTATTCACTCATATCCACATTGTTGGAGAACAAAAAAACCATTAATATATAGAGCAACAAATCAGTGGTTTATATCTATAGATGATAATCCAGAGGGTAGCGATAAGAGTCTAAGAGATACAGCACTAAAGTCTATAGAAGATGTAAAGTTTTATCCAGCTAGTTCAAAAAATAGATTAAAACCTATGATAGAAGGTCGTCCTGATTGGTGTATTTCAAGACAGAGAAGTTGGGGAGTTCCAATAGCATTCTTTAGAGTAAAAGCCACCAAGGAAGTTATTTTTGATGAAAAAGTTGTAAATTTTATAGCTATGATTTTTGATCAATTTGGAGCTGATGC
>JAMOSL010000069.1 GCA_027063105.1 Campylobacteraceae bacterium | reverse complement strand
TAAATTGTGGATTTAACTCTATATCCCAACTTTTTGATGGAGCATAATAAATAGGTTGCTCATATACAAAACCATCTGTTCCACTATATCCAAATGCAGGAAAAAGTAATCCAGAAGCTCTCTCTGAATGTGTATGAAATGCTAAATAAGGAGTATATAAAACAGGGACATCAAAAAATTTCACCTTAACATCTTTCATTTTCATATAATGCTCTTTACCATCGTAATGAGAACTTCCAGAAAATATCGTCCAATCTGGTTTTTTTATATTACAACTGGACATCATTGAAGCTTCAAATGTCATATTACTATCTTGTTTAAACCCACTCTCTGCAAAAACCCATATATCATGGTTATCTGATACAAAACTTTTTTTGAAATGTGTCTCTTTGTTCTCTGTATTAATAATAATCTTATTACTTTGAATCTTACTTCCTGCATATCCCATAAGCTCAATTTTTTCACCATGCAAAGTTAAAAGATGATTTTTTCTATCATAAACTGCTGATTCAGCTTGAATAATACTATTTTGATAATGAACAACAACATTACCTTTAGCAGTTATATTTCCATCAGTAGATGATAAATCCTCTGCCATTAATTCTATCTTATCTACTGCAAATAGTGATATGCTAAGTATATTAATTAAGAAGATTATTATTTTAAGCATCAACGACCACACATTTTGATACTTTATCATGAAGTGTTTGAACCAATGGATTAAAAAATGCCATAAAAAAACCTATATAAAATAAAGTTTCACTAACAACCCTAATCGATGCACGAATTAAAGAGCTATTAAATGATGGTGTCTCTCCATAATCTAAAGAAACAACCTTCATCTTTACAATATATTTACCTAAAGTCATTCCATTTTGCCAAACAAAAAGAGTTTGATATGTAATTTTAATTAAAATAAAAACTAAAAAATTACTATTTATAAATTCAATTAACTCTTCTCCTGTATTAAATGCAGATAATTGAGACCAAAAGATTATTATAAAGAGAAAACTAACAACTAAATCATCAATTACAAAAGACCAAATTCGTTTTTTTGCTGGAGCAAGTTGTACCTTCTCTTCCATCGACTATCCTTCTATTTCTAATGCTTGATATGCAATATCTGTTCTACAATGTTTACCAATGAAATGAACTTGACCACATAGTGCATAAGCTCTCTGTTGTGCCTCTTTGATACTATTTCCAATACCAACACATACTAAAACTCTCCCACCAGTAGCATATAGTTTATCATCTTCTCCACGACTAACACCTGCAAAAGATATATGAGAATTTGCCTTAATATCATTATGAACTATATTATCAATAATAATCTCAGCTGGAGCTGAACTTTTATATGGATAATCTTTACTTGCCATAACAACCCCAACAGCATATTTATCATAAAATTCTATTTTAGTATTTTTTAAATCACCAATAGATGCTTTATAAAAAAGTTCACTAGCAGGTGATTTTAGAAGTGGCATTAACTCTTCGCATTCTGGATCACCAAATCTTACATTATATTCTAATATAATTGGTTCATTATTTACTACCATAACCCCAATAAATAGTACACCTGTAAATGGCATACCCTCATCTTCCATACCTTTTAAAGTAGGTTTTATAACTCTCTCATCTATTTTAGCATAGAGTACATCATTAACTAAAGGTGTCGGAGCATAAGCACCCATTCCACCCGTATTTGGACCTTCATCATTATTTAATAATTTTTTATGATCTTGAGCTGCTGGTAAAACTACAAAATCTTTACCATCACAAATCGCAAAAACAGATAATTCATATCCATCTAAGAATTCTTCAACTACAATAGAAGTTCCTGCATCTCCAAAAGAGTTTCCAGATAACATTTCTCCTGAGGCTTTTTTAGCTTCATCATGAGATTGTGCAATAATAACCCCTTTTCCACCACATAAACCATCTGCTTTAACAACAATTGGAGTTGAAAGAGTATTTATAAAATCATAGGCAACTTGTAAAGAATCTGTTTCTATATATTTAGCAGTAGGTATATTATGTCTATTTAAAAAGTTCTTCATAAATATTTTAGAACCCTCTAGTTGAGATGCTTTTGCAGATGAACCAAATATATTTAATCCTCTACTTCTAAAAATATCAACTATACCATCAACTAATGGAGCTTCTGGACCAACTATTGTTAATTCTATATTATTTGCTTCTACAAAATCAGCCAACTCGTTAAAATCGCTTATATTAATATTTTCACCTAATATATCAGAAGCACCATTTCCCGGAGCAAAATATAATTTTTCTACATTGTCATCTTTTTTTAGTGCCAACCCTATAGAGTACTCTCTACCACCTGCACCGATAATTAAAATATTCATTAGTAAACCTTCAGTTAATCATTAGCAATAAATAGAGTTAAATATACATTAATAAAGATTAAATAGAGTTTCCCAAGTGGCCGTTCTGCGTTAAGTCGGCCCTAAAAAGCCAACGGTGTGGGAGAGAGCAGACCTTTAGGAGGCAGATTCTAACCTTGTTTAAGGATCAATCAAAAATACCTACGCACCAGTCTGACTACCTGTCCCACGAAAACGAATGTTGGACCCCAAATACAGTAATCGAACCACTCAGGTAATGGAATTATACCCTATTGGAGTTTATATAGTAGTAAAAATTAAGTATAAAATTTTTAAAATTGATAATCTATTGTTAGCCTAGCATCTAAAAAATCATCTGTGACAGAAAATGCATTGTATCCATGTAGTAATTTATACTTTTCAAAGTTATAATCAGTTTTAAAATCGTTATATGCCATTCTAAATTGAACACTCAGTCCGTCTAACTGCGTAAATATACCAAATCCAGATTTTTTTGAAAATGAGTATCTTAAGTCTAATGTACTTTCTGCTCTATCTTGTCCTGCATCTTTCATATATAAATCATCTGGCATATCATAAAAAGCATATCTAAATCTAACAACCATACTATCTAAAATATCTAAAGAACCTAAATCAAACTGAATCCCTGCACCTATTGATTTGGTACCTGCTAGATTTCCATCTTGAACTTGAAAAGAGTTAAATAATTGAGGACTTCCCCATCCAGTAAATATAGAACCACCATCAAAAGACTTTTCATTATAATCTACCTTATTATATGCTGTAAAAATTGATATTTTATTATCTAAATTAGCTTGTAACTTTAAACCATAAAACCCTGTATTCACAGTACCTGCAACACTATCTCCGATATTATCTTGATATGCATATTGTCCTGCTAATAATAATTCCCACTTATTATTAATATCAAATTTATAGTCACCATAAAAATATATAGTATTTACGAAGTCATCAATATAATAGTCCCAAGCTTCTATATTAAAGTTGTCTTTACTATAAATAGCTCCTATAAGAGGCATATCTTTGTTGTCTCCAATATAGCTACCTTTACTATTATAGTTTTTAGGATTATAGTTACCTCTAATTAATCTCTTTTCCCCATTATTAATACATTCACCAAATATATTTACTTCCCCACAGCCAGTTGAAACTTTTGCAGAACGAACCATATCTTTAAACTCTGTTTCATTTCTTGCCTTTTGAGAGGTTAAATATGCGAAGTTTAATTTTAGTTTATTAATAGAAGTATTTTCATATATCGCACCTTTATATGTAAAAGGTGTCATCCGAACATTAGATAAAGAGACAAATCTATAATCTGCTAATTCTTGTCTACCAATTTTTAATAAATGTTTCTCATTTTTCAGTTTAATAAAAGCCTCTCCAATTACAGAATAACTCTCTTGTTTACCATTTATTTCATATAATCCACCAAGTCCCATCTCATGATTAGAATTTGAACCTATTGGATTTGATGTATAAATAGTTGTTCCCATAGAGACATTATAGAGTGGAGCGGTTTCATATCCAATATATCCACCTAACGCTGAATATGCTTGAATTTTGTTTGATGAGGTATCAGTTGGAGAATCTTGCAAAATATGATAATTACTATCTCTATTTTGCATTCCATATCTAATCTGTCCCTTTATTGTTCCATACTTAAAAGCATCTGATATATTGTTAACTGATATTTCATTAGCAATTAAGGGAATAGATATAATAAAAAATAATTTTATAAATTTCATATTAGATATCTATATTATAAATAAAATCCAGGCTGTACCTACAGTTAAAAATACAGTTGTATTTAATAATGTAATAATACCTCCAACTTTATATATCTCTCCAGCTTCTAAATATCCACTACCAATGTATATAACATTTGCAGATGAACCTTGAGGAGTTATTATTGCATTAAAATTTGTTGCAAAAAGGAGCATCAATGCCATAAGTTCGGCAGGTACTCCAGCTTGTATAGCTACTCCTAGAAAAACAGAGAAAAGTGCTAACATTTGTGCTGTTTGAGATACAAAGAAGTAGTGAATTAAAACATAAGCAATAATTAAGATTACATAAGCCATAGCCCAAGGCATTCCCTCAACCAGAAATGAAGCATTCTCTCCAATCCAACCCATAAATCCAAACTTATTTAAATATACACTCATAGCATAAAGTATCGCAAACCATACAAGAGTACCTAGTGCTTGGCCTTCTCCGTTTAAATCTTTTATGGTAAAGATATTGGCTAACATTAATATTCCTAGACCCAAAAATGCTACTGCTGTTTTATTTAGAGATGGATAAAATGATGAAGCTACCCAAAGAGTAACCATTCCAATAAAGACACCTGCCATAATCCATTCGTTTCTACTGACCTTACCCATCTCTTTGAGTGCATTATTAGCTATATCTGGAGCATTTGGAGTCTCTTTTACTTCTGGTGGAAATATTTTTAAAAGAACCCAAGGAACTAATGCAAAAAGAACTAATACTGGAACACTAGCAGCTATTGCCCATGAACTATAAGTTATATCAACCCCAAAATCCTTTGCCATTTTAGCACCTGCTGGATTTGCAGCCATTGCAGTTAACCATAAAGAAGAGGATATTGTAAGTCCTGCCATAGAGGACATCATTAAATATGAACCTAATTTTTTTCTTGTTCCATCAGCTACTTTAGAACCACTATCTTCAGCAAGTGCATTAACTATTGGAAATAAAACACCTGACCTTGCTGTATTACTTGGAAATGCTGGAGCCATAAACATATCAGCTGCTATAATTGAATAGGATAATCCTATACTTGTTTTACCAAATTTTCTAATAATTAAAAATGCTATTCTTTTACCTAATCCAGATTTAATTACACCTCTAGCAATCAGAAATGCTACGATTATTAATAATATCCAATCTTCAGAGAATCCTGTAAATGCTTGTTTAGCTGTGAGTGTACCTGTTAAAATAACAGCAGAAACTCCTAAAATAGAAGATGTAAATATTGGCATAGCTTTTAATATTACGGCAAATATCGCTGTAATAAATATTGCAAAAAGATGCCATGCCATAATTGGAGTAAACTCTAAAGTAGTATCAACAGGTAATTTTTGAATATAACTCTCTAGTCCTGAGGGAATTGGTATAAACCATAAAATAATACCAAAAATAATAACTGATAGTTGTAATATATGTTGTTTATGTGTTTCATTTGGATGATTAGACATACTACTTTATATCCCTTCGGCTATCATTGCATCAGCTACTCTTTTAAATCCTGCAATATTTGCTCCATCAACATAATTACCTTCGACACCATACTCTTTAGCTGTATTAGATACATTTAGGCAAATATCTTCCATTGTAGCTTTTAATTTTAAATCAACTTCTTCAAATGTCCATTTTTGCATAGAAGCATTTTGGCTCATCTCAAATCCACTAACAGCCACACCTCCAGCATTTGCTGCTTTAGCAGGAGCAAAACATATATCAGTTGATGCTATCTTATGCATTGCTTCAGTAGTTGATGGCATATTTGCACCTTCTGTTATAGATACTGTACCATTTTTTATAAGGTTATTTGCATCAACTATTGTAAGTTCATTTTGAGTTGCACAAGGAAAAGCTCCATAAGATGGAATATCCCAAACAGCATGTCCATTCTCTGGATATTTTTCTACAGGAATGTACTCTGCTTCTGGGTGAGCAATAATATACTCTTCTAATGATACTCTTCTTTTTAATTTTAATTCCTTTAAAAGAGGGAGGTCAACACCCCTAGCATCATATATCATACCTTTAGAATCAGTACAAGTTACAGGAATAGCTTCTAATTGATAAAGTTTTTCTATTGCATGAAGTGCTACATTTCCAGCTCCACTAACAGTACATATTTTACCTTTAAGAGACTCTTTCCCCTCTAACTCTAACATTTTTTGAGTAAAATATACAACACCATATCCAGTAGCTTCAGGACGCATAAGTGAACCACCAAAGAAATAAGGTTTACCCGTTAAAACTCCTTCAAATGATGAAGTAATTTTTTTATAAGTTCCAAACATATAAGCTATCTCTCTACCACCTACTCCAATATCTCCAGCAGGAACATCGATTCTTGGTCCAATATATTTGTGTAATTCTTTCATAAATGCTGAACAGAATTTCATGACCTCAAAATCACTCTTTCCTTTAGGGTCAAAATCACTACCACCCTTAGCCCCACCAAGAGGAAGTCCAGTTAATGCATTTTTTAAAATCTGTTCAAAACCTAAAAATTTTAAAATACCTTCATTTACAGTAGGATGAAAACGTAATCCACCTTTATATGGTCCTAATGCATTATTAAACTGAACTCTATAACCTGTATTTACTTGAACAATATTATTATCATCTAACCAAGTTACTTTAAATTTTATAATTCTATCAGGAGTTATTAATCTTTTGATTATACCATTTTTTTCACTATTATTATACATTTCATCAGATTCAAATAATGGAAATATGGATAATAATACCTCTTCCATTGCTTGATAAAATACATCATCTTCTTTACAATCTAAATTATGAAGCTTAGCTATTTCTATTTTAGCCTCTTCAATATTATTTATTTTTCTCAAATCTTAGCCTTTAAATTAAAATTACATTCTTCTGCCCCATTTAAATCTTGACCTATAAAATGGTGTATTTAAACTAGTTACAACTACTTTTTTCTTTGCACTACTTGCGTGTATAAATTTATTATTTCCTATATAAATACCAACATGATTTACAAAACCTCTTCGTCTCTTAGATGTATCAAAAAATATTAAATCACCAGCTTTTAAATTACCTCTTGATACATACTTACCGACCTTTGATTGACTTAGAGATGTTCTAGGAATAGCAACTCCATTTTTTTTACATACATAACTAGTAAATCCTGAACAATCAAATCTATAAGGACCAGCTGCTCCCCAAACATATCGTTTCCCTAAATATTTTCGAGCAAATTTTGGAAGAGCATTTCTCTTATTAGATGAACTTAAAGAGAGCATCAAATTATCAAGACTTCTTCCTGTTTGTGGATTAAGAGCAATTCTATTATTAGATTTCTTCTTCTTTATTGTTTTCTTTTTCTTAGCTAATTTAAGTTTGATAATTGATTTATTTGTGTTTGGCAATGAAAGTACTTTCCCTATTTTTAAATCTCTATTTGATTTAAGCTTGTTTGCTAATTTGAGGCTTTTAACAGTTATATGATTCTTCTTTGCAATAGAATAAATAGTATCACCTCTTTTAACTTTATGATGAAGTAAATTTTTAGAAACAACTATTTTCTTAAATTTTTTCTTTGCTTTCGGTTTAACAATATTTGATGCTATTCTAGCTGTACTAACATCTTTTTCTAAATAAAATGTATCAACAGGAACTTTTATTATCTTACCTTTTTTTAATCTACTGCCTCTTCTCATATTATTTGCTAGAAGAACCCTAGTTGTTGTGGTATTATGCATTCTTGCAATTTTATATAAAGTATCACCTTTTCTTATAGTATAATTCTTCAGATGAAAATATGTATCAACAGGAACTTTAATCATTTTACCAATAACTAAATCGGAGTTACTCCTAAAATGATTAGTTTTTAATACCTCTCGAGTAGTTGTATGATGTGCTTTAGCAATTTTATATAAGTTATCGCCTCTCTTAACTTTATACTCAACTATTTTACTTTTTTCTTTAGTTAAAACAGAGGGATTATTATTCTTTTTAAGAGCTATAATTTTGATCTCTTTTGATCTCTTTTTGATCTCTTTTTTCTTAACAATATTTTTTCTTTGGATTCTCTCTTTTTTTGCAATAGGCTTATACCTATCCATATTGAAAGAAGTCTCTTTTTTACCTTTTATTTTATTTATTTCTTCCTCTTTTTTTCTAACTTTCAAAGTTCTTTCTTTTACTAATTTTTCTAATTCTCGTACTTTCTGCTCAGCAAGTCTAGCCTTCTCTTCCATCTCTTTTTGCTGATTAAGAACTTTTTGTGCTTCAGCTTGTGCCTTTAAAAGTTTTTTTGTATCTTCAGCTTCTATTTTTGCTAGTTTATTTTTTTCCAAGGTAGCTTTTCTAATTTTTTCTAACTTTATTTGTCGTTTTTCTTTAGCTCTAGCTTCAGCTTCTAATCTCGCAATTTTTGCTAATCTTTCTTGCTCTTCTCTTTCTAATTTTTCTTGTGCTAACTTTGCCCTTTTGATTCCCTCTTCTCTAAGTTCTCGAGATTTGATAATTTTATTAGCTTGTGCTAATATAGCCTCTTCTTCGATTTCTCGTTGTTTAATAGCTAATTCTAATTGTTTCTCTTTTTGAAGTTTTTTTGCCTTATCCTCTCCATCTTTTACAACTGAAGCTATGGTAAGTGGATTTGATAATTTTGGAACTTTTATAATCATACCATCAGATAATTTTCTACTCTCTAAAGTATTCATTTTAAAAAGTTTATCTTCCGATATAAAAAATTTCTTAGATATAGTAAATAATGTATCACTTGAAGATACTATATAATTACTAACTCTATCTTTAGGATAAAATGTATTAACAGGGATTTTAAGAACTCTACCTAACTTTAAAGTCTCTTTTTTACCTATATTATTAAATTTGATAATATCTTTTGTTGTTGAATAATATTTTCTAGCAATTCCTAATATAGTATCTCCACTTGAAATAGTATAATCTATAGTCTTAGCCTTTTGAGTTAGAGTCTTTACTTTTTCTGCATTACTATTTGATATATTTATAGGAATTTTTAATATATATCCTAATTTTAATTTGGTTGCTTTAGTTATTTTATTAATTTCACAAATTTTATTTGTAGTTGTATTATATTTTATAGCTATTCCAAGAAGTGTATCTCCAGATTTTATAGTATATTTAATTTTTTTATCTGTCTTTTGAGATAAACTAGCATTATCTTCATTTAATTGATACTTTGCATCAACTTTAGATGGTTCTGCCATACTATAAGTAGATAATATTGTTAAATTAAATAATAATGCGTAAATTCTTTTCATTATTCTTTCCTTCATTATTGTAATATGTAAGCTTGAGCTAAAACTGTCATTATGATTATATACAAATTTTAACAAAACAGTATTAACAAACTATAAATGGCTAGTTAACGATAATATTTATCTTCTAATATCAATTATAACATATTAATTGATATTTTTTAAAGCTTCTTTTGTAACACTTTAACTACCTCCTCACCTACTCTTAAAGCATTTGCATATATTGTCCAACTATATGGTGTACTTCCACCTGTTGGCATAAAACTTGCATCAGCTATAAATAAATTTTTTATATCATGAGATTTACAATTTTTATCTATTACAGAAGTTTTAGGATTGTCTCCAAATCTACAACCTCCTGCAATTAAATTTTGTGGGGGAACAGCAGAAATTGAACTATATATATCTTTAGCCCCCATCTCTTTTAAAATAATCTTTACTTTCTTTGAAATATTATATGCAATCTCTAAATCTTTTGGATGAGCATTTATTCTTAATTTTCCTACTGGCATACCATATTTATCTTTTCTCTTTTTATCAATAGAAATAAAACAATCATCTGTAGGAAGCCAGTCATTAAATATTTCAAATCTAAGAGTTTTTGTCTTTGTAAATTTATCTTTTAATTTTTTTGCCAACTCTTCTCCCCAAAGAAGTCTATTATCTTTATATCTGCTATTAACTGCTCTGGATATATTATTTTGGTGTTCAAACATAAATTCAACTAATCCACCTTTCTCTTTAGGTTTCCACCAATCATCTTTTATATACCAATCTAATATAGAACGATTTATAAAAAGACCCCTATCCATTAAATTATTAAAATCTATTTTACTCATATCATCTTTATAGAAAGTTCCACCCCCTGCTCCACCAGCAGAAAATATTAAATTTTTACCAAGTTCTCCACTACTATTAGATAATCCATTTGGATGAAATTTATTTGCAGAGTTTAATAATAATCTAACACTTTCATGTGCTTGAGATGCTACAACAAAAAATTTTGCATATATTTTAAGCTTTTGATTTGTGATATTATTGATAATATTTGCTTGTTTAATAATTTTTTCACTACTATCTAAATGTGTAACATGAGAATTTGATAAGAGTGTTAAATTTCCAGTGGCAAGAGCTGGAGATATAAATGCTTCTCGTGAACTACCTTTTGCTCCTGAACTACAACCATAACTACCACAAAAATTAGAATAGTAACAAGCATCTCTCTTTCCTATATTTTTAGATAAAACAGCTCTCGCAGTTACTAAAGGTGTTATATTTAATTTATTACAACACTTATCAAAAAGATTAACTATATTATTCTCTTCTGTTGGAGGCTGAAAAAATTTTAATCTACTTCTTGGTGCTTCATATTTATGCTTTTTTGAATATCCGGATATTCCAACTAAATCTTCTGCTAGTCTATAATATGGTTCTAAATCATTATAATTAATAACCCAATCTTCAACATTTGCACCATCAATCTTACCATAAATAGTTTTTAATCTAAAATCATCAGGATGCATACGATGAAACATCCCACTCATAAAATTAGATGAACCACCAACAATATTACCATTCCAAAAACTCCAACCCGATTGATAGGTAGGTGTCTCAATCCATTTTCCATCTATTTTCTCTTCAATAGTATGAAACTCATCAAATAAATTTGGTGTAACTATATCTCGTCTGCAATATGCCAATTCATCTTTAGAAAATTCATCTCTTTGTATAAGTTGACCTTTCTCTAAAATAACAACCTTATATCCTGCTTTACAAAGTTGATATGCTACTGCTCCACCACTTGCTCCTGAACCAATAATAGCTACATCATAAATAATATCTTTCATAAATTTATATATCTACTCTTTGGTTTTGGATTTCCACCTTTAGTATCTAATGCTATCCAACCAGACTTTCTAAAATTTCCACCATATATTGGGTCACTTAGAAGTGCCTCCATAGAGAGAATCATAATTCTACTTAGCCATTTACTACCTCGTGAACTATTCTCAAATTTTCGTAAAGCTATCTCTTTATCTTCTCTATTATAATTTATAAATTGTCCATTTTCTTGAGATATAAAATCTTTAGCTCCACTTATTACAAAGTTTCTAATATCCTTATCAAATCTCTTATGATAAATAGTAGAAACCAAGAATTCTATTGAACTGAATTCTGATGCAAATGGAAGTTGACTATCTTGAGGAAAAAAATGTTTTTGAACAGATTCAATAATATTATATATATCTTTTCTAAATTGAAATTTATTAAAAATAATATTATTAGAATAAAGTAAATTAGAAGCTCCTATAAAAGTATAAGTAGAAAAAGATATGAAAAATCTTCTATTCATTTTGCTTCCTTATTGTTTAATTTTAATACTATATAATATTATTCTATATATACATATTAAAGGGATAAAATGAGAGAGTATATAAAACTATTT
This sequence comes from Campylobacteraceae bacterium, assembly GCA_027063105.1. GTDB lineage: Bacteria > Campylobacterota > Campylobacteria > Campylobacterales > Sulfurovaceae > SZUA-451. The sequence continues at coordinate 1,634 of JAMOSL010000069.1, read as the reverse complement.
ATGCTATCTATTGTAACACTTTTTATAATTCTACTTGGCTGGATAATCATATATGATAAATATTGTTTTTCATTAATTTTCCCAATTATTATACTTTCAATAATTTCTTATAGTCAAATTGAGATAAAGATGCAAGAGAGAAAATGTTTTAGAAGATGTTATTTTAAAGATAAAACTATAATATCTAAATTCTTATCTTCCAGAATATTTGTTATAATCATTTCTACTATTATATCTATAATTATGACAATATCTATATCATATAGCTTAATTAGTTTTACTTTGAATTGGTGGTTATATCTTATTTTTCATACAGCTATATCATCATTTCTTTATCTAATAATTCTTAGTAAGAGTTTAGTATTTATAAAAGAGCCATATAATAAAATTTTTGCAAAAGAGTGGAGTGGATATGTTATGCTTTTAATATTAATTCCATCTTTTATATACTCTACTTTAAATGGATATGCTCCAATATATTTAGATGAAAGTTTAGAACAGACTATAATTAATTCATCAGTTGGTATATTATCGAATTGCGAAATAATAAATTATATTTTTAAATTAATGAGAGAGATAGATGCAATTTTATGGTGGTTGATTTTAAATAGTACAAATAATATAGATAAAACTTGGCTAAAAAGTTTAATCTGGATAGCATTTATTATATATAACAGCCTAACCCTTTTGGGGCTAAACCGTCTTATCTTAGAGATTATTCATATTTTTAAAAATAAAAAAATTAACCTTTTTGAGTATTACCATTAAATGATATAATTCCATATTGTAAATTTGAGATTTGTTTAAATTCTAAAGATTTCATAGCATGTTGAACTTGATAACTTCTACTTCCTGTATGACAGTACACAATTATAGGTGTATCTTTTTTATCGGATATCTCTTCAACTTTAGCATAAAATTGAGAAGTAGGTACGAGTATATCTGTTCCAACAATATGACCCATTTGATACTCCATATGCTCTCTAACATCAACTAGAACAAAATCTATCATTTTTAATTCTCTAGCTTCTAATAAAGCTTCTAATTCATCTCCATCTAATTGTTCTTTTCCTAAAAGGGTTGTTGCTTGTTCTTGAGTAAGACCTTTTGAATGCCGATGAACAACTTCTTCTATTTCATCTTTTTTCTTCTGTGATTCTGCATACTCTGCTGTACAGAATATTCCACAATGACAAAGACCATCTTCAGGTATCTCTTTCTCAAGAGCAGGTTTACAAGGACAAATTCTATTATCAGCCTCTTTTCTCTCCTCTTTTGTCTCTCCAATTACCATAAAACAGGGACAAAATCTTTTACCATAAATTATTTTATTTCTAGCAAGTCCCATGGTAACACCTTCGTTTACCTCTTCATTTGGATTTTGAACTAAATTAAACTGATTATTAACTTTTTTAATAAAAACTTCTGTTTTATCCATTTCAGCTTTAAATTCTAGTGAATTCATATCTATCTGTTGCATCATATTAATTCCTTTATATTTTTTTATTTAGATAGGTTATTATCTTCTATTTTCTCTCCAAAAGAGCTTATCTCTTTAGTAAATGAACTAAGTTTACTGCTCCATTGTTCCAAAAATACCTTTGTTTTATTAAAATCAATACTTATATTATGCT
>JAMOSL010000068.1 GCA_027063105.1 Campylobacteraceae bacterium | reverse complement strand
TTACGCTTGGATTTTCTCCACTCTTAGCCATCTCTTCATATACTTGTTTAGCTATTTTATTTGAAATCACCTCATCGTCAACCATTTTAATAAGTTCTGTTATTTGCTTTGCATTAAATTTTAGCTCACTAACCTCTGTCTGTTTTAGCTCTCTAGCTACCTCATTAGTAATAATATTTGCAAGATTTACAGGACTATTAAGTATAGATATAGCCTCTTTATAGAATTTTGATAACTTCTCATCTCGTGCTAGAGTATTGGCTACTTCACTATTTAATTTAAATTCATTACTGTATTTATCAAAAAGTGCTTGTTGGATTTCACTCATAGCTACTACTTCACCATCTATTTGCACTTTTTTAGTTTGAGGGTTAGACTTACTTTGAGTTATTTTTGTCTTTTTAGCATAAGAGTCTTTAAGTCCAACAATTTTATTAAATACAGGCTTATTATCCATGTAATCTATTGGGTCAGCATAAAAATATCCAAGCCGTTCAAACTGGAATCTCTCATCAGGCTTATCTGTAATAACAGCAGGTTCAATTAGAGCATTTTTAATAATCTTTAGAGAATTTGGGTTTATATCTTCTACTCCCTCAGGTGCTTCATTTAAAAATAGTCTATCATAAACTCTTACTTCTACTTTTTTGGCTTGTTCTGTACTTACCCATTGAATAGCACTTTTAACCTTAATACCACTGATATCTGAACCACTTTTAGAGTCAGGGTGATACTCTGCTTTTATCTCTGTGATATTGCCATTAGCATCTTTAATAACTTCTGTACAAGAGATAATATAAGCATGTCTAAGTCTTACTGATTGAGTTAGTGTAAGACGAAAATATCCTTTTGGAGGATTTTCCATAAAGTCGTCTCGCTCAATATAAATCTCTTTTGAAAAAGGCAATTTTCGTGAGCCTTCTTTGGGTACATCATGAGGATAATATGGAGCATTAATCTCTTCAAAACCATCATAATTAATTATCGTTACTTTCAATGGGTCAAGTACACATAACACTCGTGGTACTTTTGTATTCAAATCATCTCTAATACAAAATTCAAGCTGTGCAACATCCACCATTGAGTTAGCTTTGGCTATACCTATACTATCACAAAAAGTTAAAATAGATTCTGGCGTATATCCTCTTCTTTTATATCCTGCAATTGTAGGTAAACGAGGGTCATCCCAACCACTAACTTCTCCACCTTTTACAAGTTCTAAAAGCTTTCTTTTGCTCATAACTGTATAGTTGATACCTAGTCGTGCAAATTCATACTGATAAGGTCTCAATGGCGTTAATCCAAGTGTATCAAGTACCCAATTATAAATATCACGGTTGTTTTCAAATTCTAATGTACAGATAGAGTGAGAAATCCCTTCAATATAATCAGAAAGACAGTGAGCAAAATCATACATCGGATAGATAGACCACGCATCTCCTGCTCTAAAGTGGTGTGCATGTCTAATACGATAGAGAAGTGGGTCTCGCATCTTCATATTAGAAGCACTCATATCAATTTTAGCTCTTAATATATGTTCACCATCTTTAAACTCACCATTTTTCATTCTCTCAAATAGGTCTAAATTTTCTTCAACTGAACGCTCTGCATATTTACTTCGTTTCCCTGCTTCTGTTACAGTCCCACGATATTCGCGTATCTCATCTTCATTCAGACTATCAACATAAGCCTTATCCATTTTAATAAGCTCAACTGCATAATCATAGAGTTTTGAGAAATAATCAGAAGTAAATTTTACATTATCAGCCCAATCAAATCCAAGCCACTCAACAGCATCTTTAAGAGCCTCTACAAATTGTGTATCTTCTGAAGTTGGATTGGTATCATCCATTCTAAGATTACATTGACCATTATAATTATTTGCAATACCAAAATTGATAACTATGGACTTAGCATGTCCAATATGTGGAAAGCCATTAGGCTCAGGAGGAAATCTTGTAATAATCTCTCTGTTTTTACCTGACTTTAAGTCCTCTTCAACTATTGTCCGTAAAAAATCTTTGCTCTCTCTCATTTAGACTAATACTTCTAATTCATCGCTATATTTATCTTGACAATATGGTTCATAACTTGATTTATATACTGCATAATGTTCTGATATTTTATGCCCATTAAGTGCATCTTCATTCGCCCAAGTCTCTACAGCCATAAATCTATTTCTTTCATTTTCATATTGAAATATTTCATAAAATAGACAACCTTTTTCAGCTTTACTAGGTATAACCATAGCTGACAAAAGCTCTTTCATCTTAACCTCACTACCCTCTTTTGCTATAAATGTAACACTTTTTGTAATAGTCATTTAATTTCCTTATTTTTTATTTATTATAATCTATTTTTGATTAATATGGTACTATTTTTATTTTAAAATTCCTAGAGAGCTATAAACAAACTAGAATAAAGCCACTATATATTAGAATATAATATAAAATAAAGGGTTTAATTATATGAACAAAGATTTACAATCTATCCAAGCAGATAGACCAAATATTATAACTACAGAAATTGATGCGATAAGGTTTTATCGTAAAATGGATACAAAAGCAACTGTTGCTGAAATGATTGAAGGTAAATATGTTCTTGTTGAAGAATTTTATAGTAATGGATTAGAGGTTCTTAATGAACTAAAAAGAAATCTTTTACTTAAATATACGGATAAAAGTTTTAAAGGTCAACGAGATTATCGTTCTGCATTTAGAAAAGCATCTCATAGATTATTATTGAAAGTAAAAAATAATAAATTAACCGTTAAAAAATCTCCTGATATTGGTTGGCTAAAATTATTATATCCAGAAGTATCAGAGTTTTATGTATCTTTTCCTGAAGTTCAGGGAATGAATAGCTCATGGCAATGGTATTTAAATGGAATTGAAATTAAAACTTTAAATTTAACTCTTCACCCTTTTTACAGCACATATTTCCCTACAAGATTTGATCATCTAAAACTATTTGACAAATATTTAAAGAGATATGATGGAGCAAAGGATAATGCAATAGAAATTGGTGTGGGAAGTGGTATTCTATCATTCCAATTAATCCAAAATGGTTTTGATAAAATTTATGCGTCTGATACAAATAAAAATGCAATTATTGGGACTTCTAAAGAATTAGAAAGATTAGGATTTGAAGATAAAATAACTCTTAATCATGCTGATTTATTTGAAGAGTGTGATATTAAGGCTGATATTATTGTTTTTAACCCTCCTTGGTTACTCGCAAAACATAAATTAGAAGAGGGCATTGATAAGGCTATGTATTATGAAGAAGACCTATTTCCAAGATTTTTTGAACAAGCACAAAACCACCTTGCTCCTGATGGAAAAGTAGTGCTAATATTCTCAAACTTAGCTGAAGTAGTTGATAATGAAAGCACTCATCCAATTATAAATGAATTACAAAAGAACAATAGATTTAGGAAAGAATTACATTTAAAAAGAGATGTAAGAGCTTCGTCAAGAAGAACAAAACGAAGAGACTCAAGAGATACTGAAAAAGTTGAACTATGGGTTTTAGGAGTTAAAGCATAGTTTTATGTAAAAAAGGAAGGAGAGATTTAGCCTATCAAATCTCTCATTTCATCTTCCCTCAAACACTCAACACCCAAATCATTTGCCTTTGTAAGCTTACTCCCTGCACTCTCACCATAAATCAAATAATCGGTTTTTTTAGAAACAGCACTTCCCACAGTTGCACCAAATCCCTCTAACAGTTTTTTGATTTCACCTCTACTTTGACTCATTGTTCCAGTTAGTACCACTTTTTTACCGTTAAATGGACTCTCTTTTATCTCTTCTTTTTCTATAATAATTGGTTTGATTATACTCATAAGTTCTTTTACTTTATCACCATTTACTCTCATAAACTCGACAAATGACTCTGCTATCTGTTCACCAATGCCATCAATCTCTAATAAATTATCTTTTGAAATTTCAAAAAACTTTAATCCAAACCTATCACAAATCTTTTTACTAGCAGTCTCTCCAATATGCTCTGCACCAAAAGAACGCAAAAATCTCCACGCTTCTACACCTTTGCTATTATCTATTGATTTAATTAAATTATCAACTCTCTTATCTTTAAATCCATCAAGCTTCAAAACCTCATCTCTATTAATATTATATAAATCCGATATTTCAACAATAATAGAGTTATCATAAAAACTTTTTACAATAGATTCACCCAATCCATCAATATTCATACACCCTTTAGATGCAAAATATTTAATATTATTAATCACCCTAGCACTACAATTTAGATTTTGACACTTTAATAAAATACCCTCATCAAGTAACTCTTCATCGCAATTTGGACATTTTGTAGCTCTTTTCATCTCAATTTCAGTTCCATCGCGTCTATCTTTTAGAACTTTTGTAATCTTAGGAATTACATCACCTGAACGGATAATAATCACACTATCACCCACTCTTAAATCTTTTCGCTCTATCTCATCAAAATTATGAAGTGTAGCACGATTAACCACAGCTCCATCAATATTCACAGCCTCAACTTCAGCCACTGGTGTAACCACTCCTGTTCGTCCAACTTGCAAAGTTATAGCTTTAATTTTAGTTACTTTTTCAACTGCTGGAAACTTATAAGCCACCATCCATCTAGGATATTTATTGGTATATCCTAGTACCTCTTGAAGCTCAATATTCTCAACTTTAACAACCATCCCATCCATCATCATAGCAATATCATCTCTTGAAGCTATTAAATGGCAATAATACTCCTCAATTTCATCTATAATAAACTTATCAGATGTGATGGCTTTAGCCTCACTAACATCTGGAGCTAAAGCACCAGTTCCAAGAATCTCTTTAGTCGTTGGTGAAGCTAAAAATCCAAGAGTTGTTATAAACTTCATCTTATCACTTAAATTCTCATCTTCCAAAGAGTTTTCACCCAATCCCCAAGGATAAAAAACAAGCTTTCGTTTAGCAGTTTCTTTTGGGTCAAGTTGTCGCAGACTACCTGATGAAGCATTTCTAGGATTTGCAAAAGCCTCTTTGCCACTTGCTACCCTATCAATATTAACTCCATCAAAATCATCTTTACGAATTACCACCTCACCACGAATTTCAATAGTCTCTTTATAATCAATTGATAGAGGAATTGAGTGCATAGTTTTAATATTATGAGTTACATCCTCGCCAATTTTCCCATCACCTCTAGTGGTAGCTTTGATAAGATTACCATCTTGATAAAGAAGATTCATACTAGCCCCATCAAACTTTGGTTCACAAAAAAGCTTTGGCAATTTAATAGTAGTTTTTTTAAGCCTATCAATCCATTTCACAAGCTCCTCACTATCAAAAATATCCTCCATACTCCACATTCTTTTTATATGTTCTGATTTTGAAAATCCATCTCGAATAACCCCACCAACTCTTTTTGTCGGAGAATCCTCCAAACTATTTTCTGGATTAGTATTTTCAAACTTTAATACTTTATGATATAGTTTATCATACTCTTCATCTGTAGCTATAGGATTATCATCTATATAATACGCTCTAGCCCATTTATTTAATATCCCTACACTATTTTTATACTCTTTTAATTCCATTATAAGCCACCTTCATCATTTTATCTATCTCTTCGTAAGTAATTATATAAGGAGGCATAAAATATATAACACTCCCTAATGGACGCAAAAGAACACCTTGAGATAAAGAATAAGTATAAATTTTCAATCCTATTCTCTCTTCAGGCTTATATCCTTTTAGCTCAATAGCCGTTATCATACCTGTTTGTCGAACTTCTTTAACATTCTCTAATTCTCTAAATTTATCAAGTTTAGATAAAATATAATCACTTTTTTTCTTATTATCTTCTAATATATTCTCTTGCTCAAATATATCAAGTGTTGCCAAACCTGCACTACAAGCTAATGGATTACCTGTATAACTATGAGAATGTAGAAATGCTTTATGCTCATTATAGTCACAATAAAAAGCTTTATAAATATTATTAGTTGTCATAACTACAGATAGAGGAAGATAGCCTCCTGTCAAACCCTTTGATAAACACATCATATCGGGAGTTATATCTGCTTGTTCACATCCAAACATAGTTCCTGTTCTTCCAAAACCTGTCATTATTTCATCAGCTATTAAATGAATTCCATATTTTTTAGTCAATTCTCTAGCACCTGTAAGATAATATGGATGATACATATGCATACCTCCAGCACCTTGAATCAAAGGTTCTACAATAAATGCAGATATTTCTGAACCTCTATCTTCTAGTATCTCTTCCAATTCAACCAATGCTATTTTTGCACTATCAATTCGTTTGTCTTTAGGTACAGGTGTTTGGATACAAGATATTAGTAAAGGTTTATAGGTCTCTTTGTATAATTTAACATCTCCTACACTTAAAGCTCCTAAAGTTTCACCATGATAACTATTACTTAAAGATAAGAATAATGAACGATTTTCTCCATTATTTAAATGATAATGATAACTCATTTTAAGAGATACTTCAACAGCACTTGAACCATTATCGGCAAAAAAAACTTTATTAAGTCCCTCAGGTGTTATATTAACTAACCTCTCTGCTAATTCTACTGCTGGAGTGTGCGTAAATCCTGCCAATATCACATGCTCTAAAGTATCTAATTGTTCTTTCACTCTATCATTAATTTTAGGATTCGAGTGTCCAAAAATATTAACCCACCAGCTACTTATAGCATCGATGTATTTATTTCCCTCAAAATCGTAAAGATATATACCTTTACCTGATTTTATAGGTACGAGTGGTAGTGTCTCATGATCCTTCATTTGTGTACATGGATGCCAAATATAATCTAAATCTTTATCTATAATTGATTGGTTCATACTATAATCTCCTAATTTTAATTTATATTCCTATATTATAAACAACATTTAACCACAAGTTGACTAAAATAATAGAATCTTTTGAGATGAGAAACTTCAAGTTTAAGGTAAAATATGATTAGTTGGATGCAGAAGCATAATAAATATTTAATAGTAACTATATGGATTGCAACAATTGCATTTATTGGTGCAGGTTTTGTTGGTTGGGGTAGTTATCAATATGGCTCAAAAGCTAGTAGTATAGCAGAGGTTGGCGATATAGAGATTACACAAGCACAACTTGATATGAGTTACAGAAACATATATCAAAGATATAATCAACAAATGCAAGGTCAATTAGACGATAAGAAAGCAAAAGAATTAGGATTAGTAAAACAGGCATTTAATTCATTAGTAACTCAAGCAAAACTTCTTAATTTATCTAATGAGTTTGGTATAGTTGTTTCGGAAGATGAATTGGCAAATAAAATAACATCAATTCCATCATTTCAAACAAAAGGAATTTTTGATAAAGATATTTATCTATCTTATCTAAATAATCAAAGATTAAAAGCCAAAACTTTTGAAGGGATGATGCATAATGAGTTAGTTATAGAAAAAACTTTATCTCTTCTAAATGTAAAACCTCTAAAGTCTGAAAAAAGTATAATAGCAAATATTATGGGTATATCAGATAAAATTTCTTATAAAGTTTTAGATAAAGCTAATATAAATATAGACTTAAATGAAACTAATTTAAAAACTTATTGGGAAAGTAATAAATTATTTTATATGACTCAGACACAATATAAATTAGATTTATTATGGACAAATACAGATAATATCGCTGTTACCGACAAAGAGATAACAGATTTTTATGCAATAAATAGCTTTAATTATACAGATAAAGAGGGAAAACAGTTATCATTAGTTGATGCAAATAATAGCGTAATTAATGACCTTAAGCTGAAAAAAGCTAAAAAAGATGCTCAAAAAAGATATATAGCATTTAAAAAATCTAAATTAGAAAAAAGTCAAAGCATGACAGTTAATCTTAATGATACTATCTTATCAGATGAGGTATGGAAAGAGATAGAAGCCAAAGATATTAATTCTATTTTGAAACCAAAAGCTATAGATAATCGTTATGTAAGTGTTAAAATTATTCAGAAAATAGAACCTAGAGAAATGACATTTGAAGAGGCTAAAAAAGATGCTCAAAGAGCCTATATTATAGAAGAAAAAGATAAAGAATTAAAAAAATTAGCTCAAGATACACTCAAAAATTTCGATAAAAGTAATCCAATTGTATCAGAGTTCATACAAATAGATAGTAAAAAGGCTCTTCAGCCCTTAACTATAGATGAAAGTAGAAACTTTATTCAGCAATTATTTATATCTCAGAAAAAAAATGATATTATAATTATAGAAGGTAAATCTATAGTTTATAATATTTTAGAGCAGAAAATAAGCTCAATTGACGTAAAAGATGATTTAATTGAAAATATTACAAAACAGATAAAACAACAAGATTTTGAGTCTAATCTTATTGATAGTTTAGGTAAGAAATATAAAACAAGAATGTTTGTGAAAGGACTCTAAATTGAGCAAAACAATTTTAGCCATTGATATAGGTTCTGTCAAAATTTGTGCTATTATTGCAGAGATTAATAATGATAGAATTAGTATTATAGGTCATGGTATTACTAAATCGCAAGGTGTTAAAAAAGGTGTAATAACTAATATTGAACAAGCATCTAAATCTATAAAACAAGCTGTGGCAGATGCAAAGAGAATATCTGGAACCTCTATCTCTTCTGCTACGATATCTATATCAAATGCTTATGCTAGAAGTCTCAACTCTGTTGGTATTGTTAATATTTTACATAAAGATATATCTATTAAAGAAATCAATAGAGTTATTCAAGCAGCATTATATAATGCAAATGTACCTCAAGAGTATGAGGTAATCCATGTTCTCCCTTATAATTTTAAAGTTGATGATCAAGACTTTATAGAAAATCCCTTTAATATGAATGCCAGTCGTATGGAGGCAGATGTAAATATTATTATTACACAAAAATCAAGTCTTAATAACCTTAAGAAGGCTGTTCGCTCTGCTGGTATTGATATTAGTGGTATCGTTTTAAATGGTTATGCTTCTGCAATATCTACAATGGGTGAAGATGAGAAAGAGTTAGGTGTTGCTGTTATTGATATAGGTGGACAGACAAGTAATTTAATTATACATACAGGAAACTCTGTTAGATACAATGATTTCTTAGCAGTTGGTTCTAACCATATAACAAATGATTTATCTATGGCTCTTCATACACCTCTTAAAATTGCAGAAAATGTAAAAATAAGACATGGAAACTTAGATGAAATATCTCAAGATATAATTGAGCTTCCTATCATTGGAGACGAAAATAATAGAAATGAAGTATCTTTAGAAATAGTTCACTCCGTAATTTTATCCAGAGCTGAAGAGACTTTAATGTTACTTTCTAAATTATTATATAAAAGTAATCTTCAAGACCAAATTGGAGCTGGTATTATATTAACTGGTGGAATGACAAAACTAGATGGTATAAGAGATTTAGCACAAGAGATATTTGGAGATATTCCAGTACGAATTGCTCAACCAAATGAAATTGGTGGACTATTTGATGAACTTAAAGACCCTATATATTCAACTGCTATTGGATTACTACTTCATGGTGCTGGAAAGCATACAGAGTATGAAATTAATAACAATAACGACCTTTTATACAAAAAGAATTCAAAATCAGAAGATTTATCAAATATTCAGTTAGGTATGGGTTCAGAGATTGATGAGATTGATGATTCTATTAATCAACCAAAAATTGATTTAGGTGATATAGAACTTGGAGGAACAGTCAAAGAGTTGCAACAACAGAGACGACTAGAATATACAATGGAGAGAGAAAATGATCAAAAAGATAGAAGAAGAACAGATTTTTCTATCGAGGACTTACCCGAAATACCAACAGGTAATGGTAATCCATTCAATAAATTCGCAAATTGGGCAAGACAACTGTTTTAGATAAAAAATAAATACTGTAGTAGATAAATATTGGGAGATAAAAATGGAAGATTTTAATATAGAAGTAGTAGAAACTCGTTCGACAATCAATGGAGCAAATATAAAAGCAATTGGTGTTGGTGGTGGTGGTGGAAATATGATTAATCATATGATTGATGGTGGTGTGCATAATATTGATTTAATAGTTAGTAATACAGATGCTCAAGCACTTCAAACATCATTAGCTCCATTCAAAATGCAACTAGGAATTAATGCAACAAGAGGTCTTGGTGCTGGTATGGTTCCAGAAAAAGGTAGAGAAGCAGCTTTAGAAAGTTTTGATGAAATTAAATCAATGCTTGAAGGCTCTGATATTGTATTTATATCTGCTGGGCTAGGTGGTGGTACAGGAACTGGTGCTGCACCTATTATTGCCCAAGCAGCTAAAGAAGTTGGTGCATTAACTGTATCTATTGTTACCACACCCTTTAAATTTGAAGGAAGAAAAAGAACAAGATTGGCAAAAGAGGGTCTTGAAGATTTAAAAGATGAAAGTGATTGTATTATTGTTGTTCCAAATGAAAAACTTTTATCTATTGTAGAAAAAAACTTAGGGATAAAAGAGAGCTTTAAACTTGTTGATGATATTTTATCTCAAGCTGTTAGTGGTATCTCTAATGTTATTTTATCTCATGGAGAGAATGATATTAACCTTGACTTTGCAGATGTTAAGACTATTATGTCTCACAGAGGTTTAGCACTAATGGGTGTAGGATACAGCCAAGGTACAAATGCTGCTTATGATGCAGCAAAAGCAGCTATTGAATCACCTCTTTTAGATAATGTATCTATTGATGGTGCTATGGGTGTATTAGTTCATTTTGATATACATCCTGATTATCCTATCTTGGAGATTTCAGCAGCTATGGATATAGTAGAAGAAAATGCAGATGAAGATGCAAATGTTATATTTGGGACAACAACAAATACTGATTTAACTATTGATGAAGTTAAAATAACAATTATTGCAACTGGATTTGAAAAAATGAATAGTAAAATAGTCGAACCAACTCCTACTCCTCAACAACCTACAAGACAGCCTCAACAACCACAAGTAATTCAAGAGCAACCACAACAACCACCAAGACCAACCACAACAAGAAGAACAACATCAAGATATGCAGGTGGTGCAGGTTCATCAAATAGTGGTATAACTAGAAAAGTAGTAGGTGGTGATTTAGGAAACAATGATGACCTTTTAGATGTACCAACTTTTCTAAGAAGACAAATGGACTAAGTCATCATACTCTTAATTAATTTCATATCCTCAAATGCAAATCTTTTTGCTGAGGGTTCTCTTAAAAGATGATTAAGATGAAAAGTTGGAACTATTATATATTTATCTCTTATTTGAGATTTACCTCTAATGTCTTCTAACTTTACATTACCTTCTGTCAAATAATTATAAGCATCTATACCTAATGTTACAACTATTTTTGGTTTAACTAACTCTATTTCTTGTTTTAAATAGAATAAACAGGTATGAGCTTCCGTTGTTGTAATTTTTGTATTGTTATCTGGTCTACACTTTACTAAATTTGTAAAATATATTTTTGATTTAGATATTAATAAAACTTTCTCTATCATATTTGATAACAACTCTCCACTACGCCCTGAAAAAAGATTATTAGTATTCTCTTGTGCAAAATTAATATTATCTGAGATAAACATAATATCTGCATTTGGATTACCATCACCAAAAACAACTTGTTTTCTATTTTTACTTAAATCACAAAGAGTACAAGATAAAGCTTCATTTTTTAATATACTAATATCTTTAATACCTTTAATATCTACTGACTCTTTTTGAGGAGTAATAGATATATTGCTATATTTATAGCCTAGCTGTTTTAATTGATATAATTGCTTTAATAAAAGAGCATTTCTTAAATTTTTCATATTCTCTTAACACGAACCATTATCTATATAATGCAATGCCTCTTTTAACATACTCTCATTAGTATCTCCCAACTCATGAGTCAAATCATCTGCAACAGGACAGTTTACATATAATCCGTTAAAATAATCAGAGAAACCATCACCATTAGCTACTGCAAAATTAATAATATAATATACATTATCTTCATAAATGACCCCACTCATTCCAACAGGTTTACCATGAGTTGTTGAACCAACCAATACAACATCAATACCAAGATATGAAGCAGATAAAGAGTTTATAACTAATTCACTAGCTGATGCACTATTTCCTGTAACTAAAAATATAACTTGTTCTAAATCTAAACTATTATCATCTGCTTCAAATAAAGAACTTTCATTATTAACACTATAAGAACTATTCCAAATAGTTGTAAACTGAACTTGATTGTCTTTATTTTTCACCAATTTATCTAATAAAATAGCTGCTGTATTCAGAGAACCTCCACCGTTATATCGAAGATCTATAACCATTTTTTTAATATTAGACTGTTTAAATTTAGTAAAAATTGGCTCCATCTCATCTGTGGCATTCTCTGTAAAAGACTTGAGATAAAGATAACCAACATCTTCACCATCTATAGTTTTAACAATCTTTCCCTCTGAAACTTTATATGAATAAGATTGTACAGCAACAGCAACCGTTATGCTCTCTCCTGACCTAGTTATACCAAAGACTCCGACTTTTCCTCGTTCATCTTGTATACTAGAAAATAGCTCTTCAGTAGCAACCTCTCCATTTATAGTATTGATTATATCACCTCTCTTTATTCCTGCATTTTCAGCTGGTGAATCTATATCAATATAGACTACGATTAAGTTACCAATAATATCATAGCTTGTATCAAAACCAAAACCAAATGTAGTCTGTCTATTAAATGAATTATAGTTATCTATAGTAAAGACAAAACTCCATCTATCTAAAGGACTATATTTTAAAGCATCTATCATATTTTTAGGTTCAAGATATGGAGAACTATCAAAGGGTTGAGGCGTATACTCTGCCCAATAATAATCTGTTATAAATAAGTTATATAAAAAATCTTTTTCTTCAGAGGAGAATTCTTCACTAGGAGTGTTTTCAATTGGGTCACTAGAACCATTATCTACTGGTATATAAGTTCCACTATCTAATTTACTTTGTGAACCACAAGAGTTAAAAGATAATAAAAACAAGATTATTAAAAATAGTTTTTGTATTTGACTGAGCATATTTATCCTTGATATTAAATATTTACTAAATAATACCAAGGTCTAACTTTGATTAGTTTGAAGTTTATTAATAAGTTATTTAAGATTACTAATAATCTATCCTACCATTGCCTCTAACTCTTCTTTGGAAACTTTATTAAAGTTTAAATACTTATAAATTTCGTCAGTCATTTCAGGTTTAATTTTATCAGCAACAATTTTTGCATATTCAGATGCTGTTGGTAATGCACCTTTAAGAGCAACAACAGCTGCTAGTTCTGCTGAACCAAGATAAACTTGTGAACCTTTTCCAAGTCTATTATCGAAGTTTCTTGTACTTGTCGAGAAGACCCATGCATCTTGTGCAACGGCAGCTTGATTACCCATACATAATGAACAACCTGGAATTTCTGTTCTAGCTCCTGCCATACCAAATACAGAATAATAACCCTCTTCTTGTAGAGTCTT
>JAMOSL010000067.1 GCA_027063105.1 Campylobacteraceae bacterium | reverse complement strand
TTATCTATTTTACTCATAGGTTCTTTAACTCTCTCTCCCCTTTTAATTTTAGGATATTCTTTAAACATTTTTTCAACATCAATAACACCACCAACTAGAGGAAAATAATCTTTAGAACCTGCTCTCATTCCACAATATGTTTGTTTTAGTTTAAAATCACTGCTATCTACCATTAAACAAGCTTTTTCTTCCAATGAAGATAATGGTTTTCCATCGCATATAACACAAGGCTCTTTTGATTTAACATGTGTTGCCCCAATTTTTATAATTCCATTAATATTAGCAGATACTGATATACTTTGATGCATACTTACAGATAAATCTAAATTACTATAATAATCACCTCTTGAACCCCAAGTTCCTTTTACGCCCATATATCTCATATCAAAAAGATGGTTTTCATATCCAGTTGCTAATACTATATTTTTGGCTTTAAATTCATCAATATGCCAATATCCATCAATATAATTAATCTCTTTTACTAGGTGTTGTCTGTGTGGTATAGATGATAAAATCTCTTGACACATTAGAGGTGCATCACATACTCCAGCTTCTTCAAATATAAAACTATCAAATCCAATTTTTATCCCCAAATTATTAAGTTCATTATTTTTAATATTTCTATATTTACTTTTATTAAACTCTTCATATTCTTTAAATCTTACAGCATCAATTTCATCTTTAGGTATTCTAATAACTCCTGTTTGATGAAAATATTTGGGATAGTTTTTTATATAAAAATCTTTTGCAAATACATAAGCTTCATTTGTAAGAGTTTGAAGAGAAGACCCTTTTCCAATTTTAGGAGATACAAAAGCCCCAGCAGAACCACTTCCTCCACTTCCTGCAATTGCACTTCTGTCTAAAATTAATATCTCTTGACCATATTCCTGCAAAAAATGACCAATACAACAACCAGCAATTCCCGAACCTATAATAATAGTCTCATATTTCATATAATTACTTTTTTTGAGATAGTAAGCTTAATTTGCTATAATCACACTTAATTAATAATAAGGATATAAATGATAGGTATAGTAGATTATAATATGGGTAATTTGGCATCTGTCATTAATGCTTTTTCAATAATGGGTGTTAAAGCCGTTTTAGAACGAAATCCTGAAAAACTAAAAGATTATGATAAGTTAATTCTCCCCGGAGTTGGTGCATTTGGTGATGCAATGGAGCATTTAGAAGCTAATGGAATGGATATTGCAATAAAAGATTATGCTAAGAGTGGAAAGCCATTATTAGGAATATGTTTAGGTATGCAACTTCTATTTAACTCATCTAAAGAGTTTGGTACAACAAAAGGTTTAGGTCTGATAGAGGGGAAAATCATAGCTTTTAATAAATCAAAATTTGATAATTCATTAAAAGTCCCTCACATGGGTTGGAATGAACTCTTTATCCAAAAAGATACTCCTCTATTATATGGATTAAACAAAGACCCATATTTATATTTTGTACATTCATATCATGCAGTTTGTGACGATAAATACGCAATAGGAAAAACTTATTATGGATATGAATTTGTAAGTGCAGTTAAAAAAGATAATATATACGGAATTCAACCACATCCAGAAAAAAGTCATGAAAATGGACTTAAAATAATAGAAAATTTTGTAAATCTGTAGAGTGAGAAAAGAAATGAGCAACCATTTTATAAAAAATATAGAGATAAAAAACTTTAAATGTTTTGAAAATTTTAAAGCTGAGGGTTTTGGTCGGGTTAATTTGATAGGTGGGAAGAATAATGTTGGGAAGACGACACTTTTAGAAGCTTTATATATAAATTTAAATGGAACAGAAAAGCATTACTTTTTAAATTCTTTATTTAGAATAATACAAAAAAGAGATAATTTTTTCTTTGATAATAATATTTCAGATAAAAATATGATTGAATCTTATAAAATACTTTTTACAATAAAATCTCATACTCTTAAAAATTATAAACCAAATGAGGTAAACTATATATCAAGTAATCACCATCAAGTAAATTTTGAATTTAAAGATACATTTACAGGATTAAAAATAAACTATCAAATAGATAATAAAGAATCTGATGAAAATATAGCAATATCTCTACTTAAAGATATTTTTAGAGGAAGGATAAAAACAGAAGATAATATTATATTTGTTAAACCAATAGGATTATATAATGAAAAAATAATTGAACTTTTTGCAAATGTTCAATTATTAGATAAAGAAGATGAATTAAATAATTTTTTAAATCTTTTTGATAATGATATTAGAGAATTTAAAATTATAAATCAGGAACCAAAAGTTTATAGTAAAAATTTAAAAGATTATATATCTCTTACACAATTAGGTGATGGTATAAAAAGTTTAATTAATATTTTTATATCTATATATAGTGTAAAAGATGGTTATTTATTTATTGATGAGATAGAAAATGGAATTCATTATACTAAATTAGATGAGTTATGGAAACTTATTTTAAAAATTTCAAAAGAACAAAATGTACAAGTTTTCGCTACAACACATTCTAGGGAGTGTATAGAGTCATTTAATAGAGTTCAATTAAAGAGAAAAGAAGAAAATAAAGATACATATTATTTTGAAATAATAAAAAATATTAAAACAGATAAAGTTTTTATGAGAAAACTAGATAGTAATCAATTAGAGTATGAACTAATCCATAAAGGTGAGTTTAGAGGATGAGTAATGTCTTGATAGTGGAGAGTGAAAATGATAAGTTTTTTATCGAAGCATTAATTGCTCATATCTCTGCAAATATTGAAATTGGTCAACCTATCTGTGCTATTGATGAGTATGAGTGTCTAGGTATGAGTAAGCTTGAAGAGAGATTACGAGCATTAACTCATAGGATTATAAAGGGTGAGATAGAAAAGGTAGGTATTATTTTTGATGCTGATAAAGTTGGTGTTAAAAAGAGAACTGAACAAATTCAAGAAAAAATTTATTTAGTTATTAATGAGTTAGAATTAGAAAATCGTACAGCTATTTTTGATTCTTATATTCAAAATAAAGATGGTAATGGAGAACTTGAAACAGTTTTAAAAGAGATAAAATCAAAAGATTCTACAATAGCAGATTGTTTAGAGTCTTGGAAAAAGTGTTTACCCGATGATAAAAAAGTATCCCAAAAAGATTTTGATAAATTTTGGATTCAAATATATCAAAGATACGACCAATGTACAAAAAAAGAGCAAAAACAAGCATGGAGAAAATGTGATAATGAAATTTCTCTCTCAAAGAATATTTATGACTTAAATAGTCCAATATTAGAAAACTTAAAAAAATTCTTAAAAGAAATAGGAGAATAAAATGACAATACTACCAGCAATCGACCTAAAAGACGGTAAAGCAGTTAGACTAAGCAAAGGCTTGATGGATTCAGCCAAGATATATAGTGATGAGCCTTGGCAAGTGGCTAAGAGATTTGAGAAGTTAGGCTCTGAGTGGGTTCATTTGGTTGATTTAAATGGAGCATTTGCAGGTAAGCCAGAGAATTTGGAGCAGATTAAAAAAATTCGTGAAAATTGTAATATTAAACTTGAGCTTGGTGGGGGTATTCGTGATGAAGAGACTATTAAGATGTATTTAGAGCTTGGTATTGATAGAGTTATCTTAGGTTCTATTGCTGTTAAAAACCCACAGTTTGTTAAAGATATGGCAAAAAAATATCCTATTGTTGTTGGTATTGATGCTATTGATGGAATGGTAGCTGTTGAGGGTTGGGCAGAGACTTCTGATATGAAAGCTACTGATTTAGCTAAAGAGTTTGCATCTTGTGGAGTTGAGGCTATTATTTGTACAGATGTTGGAAGAGATGGAATGATGACAGGTGTAAATGTTGATTTTACTTTAGAGATTGCAAAAGCTAGTGGAGTTGAGACTATTGCTAGTGGTGGACTTAAAGATATTAACGATATAAAGAGACTTATAGAAGCTAACTGTGATGGAACAATTGTAGGTAAAGCCTTTTATGAGGGAACGATAGATTTAGAAGAGGCATTTAAATTGGCAAAAGGAGAATAATATGGAAGATGGTAGTTATTACGAACTTACAATCAAAATTGATCATGAATATATTGAATTTATAGCAGATTTTGTAGCTAATATTTATGGTGAAGGAATAGAGATAGGCAAAGATACAATTATTGTAAGAAGTAAAAATGAGGTGTCTTTTGTAAAAGAGGCTGTAGAGGCATTAATAGAAACTTTAGGAAGTTTAATTGATGCTAAATTTAAAATAGAGAAGAAGCAAAATATTGATTGGATAAAAAAATATCAAGAATCAATAGAGCCAATAGAGGCAGGTAAATTTTATATATATCCAAGTTGGTTTAAACCTAAAGAAAATAAGATAAATATAAAAATAGATCCTGCATTAGCATTTGGTTCAGGTCATCACGCAACTACTCATACTTGTTTAGAGGCCATTGGTGATATAGTTAAAAGAGGTGATGAGGTTTTAGATGTTGGTTGTGGAAGTGGTATTTTAGGATTAGCATCGACTAAACTTGGAGCAACTGTTGAGTTATGTGATACCGATCCATTATCAGTTAAAAGCTGTG
>JAMOSL010000066.1 GCA_027063105.1 Campylobacteraceae bacterium | reverse complement strand
ACCATAAATTATGGGAGGGTTCTGCTGATAAAATTGATAAAGAGTATGATGTTGTAATTGCAAATATTATAGCAGATATTCTTAGATTCATCTCTTCAGATTTAATTAAAGCTACAAAAACAGAAGGAACTTTAATTCTTTCAGGAATTTTAGATACAAAATTAGAGTTGGTTTTGCCATCATTCAAGAAATTGAAATTGGTAGAACAAAAAAAGAAAGACGAGTGGGTAACACTAATCTATTACAAGGAATCAAATGAGTAATCAGAACAATCAAGACAATAATGGTGGAAATAATTTTTTTAATAATAATCCACTTTTAGCCTTTGCACTATTTTCAATCATCATAATTATGCTTTTCAAATCAATGGTAGGTGATGATGGATTAGGTGATATGGTCAATACAAAAGGGACTAGAACTCAACATGTCACATATTCAGAGGTTAAAGAGTATATTAAAAAAGGTGATATTTCTAGTGTTAAAATAACACCATCTTCTATAGAGGCTATATCAAAAGATAGCATTAGATATATTGCTCAAAATGTACCAGCAGTTGATAATGAATTGATACCTCTATTAGAAAAGAAAAAAGTTAAATATGAAGGTGTTATGGGCAATGGTTTAGTATCAGAGCTTATTAGTATGCTTTTACCTATCTTTATCTTCTTTGCTATATGGATCTTTTTGGCAAAAAAAATGCAAAAAGGAATGGGTGGAGGAATATTAGGAGTTGGGAAATCTGATAAGATGATTAATTCTGAAAAGCCTGATACTACATTCGATGATGTTGCAGGAGCAGAAGAGGCAAAAGAGGAAGTTAAGGAGATTGTTGACTTCTTAAAGTATCCAGAGAAATATATGGAATTAGGAGCAAAAATTCCTAAGGGTTTACTTCTAGTAGGACCTCCGGGTACAGGTAAAACTCTTTTAGCTAAGGCAGTTGCAGGTGAAGCTAGTGTTCCATTCTTTTCTGTAACAGGTTCTAGTTTTATTGAGATGTTTGTTGGTGTTGGAGCAAGTCGAGTAAGAGATTTATTTGAACAAGCTAAAAAAGATGCACCATCAATTATATTCATTGATGAGATTGATGCTATTGGAAAGAGTCGAGCAAGTGGTGCAAATATGGGTGGAAATGATGAACGAGAGCAGACTTTAAATCAACTTCTAGCAGAGATGGATGGATTTGGAACAGATACTCCAGTAATTGTTTTGGCAGCTACAAATAGACCAGAGATATTAGATGCAGCACTTCTTAGAGCTGGACGATTTGATAGACAAGTTTTAGTAGACAAACCAGACCATGAAGGAAGATTAGCAATACTAAAAGTTCATAGTAAAGATGTTAAATTATCAGAAAAAGTAGATTTAAAATCTATCGCAAAAGCTACAGCAGGATTGGCAGGAGCTGATTTAGCAAATATTATTAATGAAGGTGCTTTACTTGCAGGTAGACAAAATAAAAAGCAGATAGAGCAGTCAGACTTAATGGAAGCTATTGAGAGAGCATTTGTTGGATTAGAAAAGAAAAACCGTAAAATAAATGAGTTGGAGAAGAAAATTGTAGCATATCATGAGAGTGGTCATGCATTAATGGCAGAACTTACAAAAGGTGCAACAAGAGTAACTAAAGTATCTATTATTCCAAGAGGATTAGGTGCATTAGGATATACCTTACATTTACCAGATGAAGAGAATAGATTTCTAAAACAAAAGCATGAACTATTAGCTGAAATAGATGTTCTTTTAGGTGGTAGAGCTGCTGAAGAGGTATTCTTAGGCGAAATTAGTACAGGTGCAGGAAATGATTTACAGAGAGCAACAGATATTATTAAAGCTATGATTTCAGTATATGGAATGAGTGAAGTAGCTGGATTAATGGTATTAGAGAAGACTCAACAGAGTTTTTTAGGTACTGGAATGGCTCAAAAAGATTATAGTGAAAAGATGGCAGAAAAGATAGATGATACAGTAAAATCAATGCTAGATGAACATTATGATAGAGTTAAAAATACACTGAGAGATTATAATGATGCTATAGAGAATATGACAGCAGTTTTATTAGATGTTGAAGTTATCGAAGGCTCTAAGGTTAGATCAATAATCAAAGAATACGAAGATGCAAATAACCTTACTAGCCGTTTAGCACACAATGATAAAGTGGCTAAAGAGGAAGCAGAGGCAAAAGAAAGAAATATCTAAAAAGAGGAAGCAATAGTTACGCTTCCATAAATTCTTTTAGCTAAGAAGAGAGTTTTATCTTCAGAAGCTAAAAGAGATGCTGGTTCGGCAACACCTTTTATATTAAAAAATCGTGTTGCTTCCGATGGACTAAAATTTTCTTCTAATCCATTTATATCTTCAGATGAGAAAAACTTAATATCTCTATTAATATTTTTAGAAAATTCCAATAATCCAATTTCATCAGATTTAGCTTCAAAACTAGCTAGTAAATTTATCTGTTCTATATCTAAAGAGTGTTCCAAACAAAATCTTTTTACGCTTAAGTCAATTTCTTTAGCAGTTGTGCCTCTATTCATTCCCAGACCTAAAACTATATTTTGTGGATGAAGTTGAAGAGAATTATTATTTAATTTTTGTGGAGTAATATAAACTGTTGGAATATCTATATTTAATAAATCTAATCTATCAGGGGATATAAATTTAAAATTTTCATCTTCATATCCCTCAAATTTTTTTAATTTCTCTTCAATAATTGGATAAGTAACTACTTGTACTATCTCTTTATTAATAATACTATTTGATACCTCTGCTAAAGATTTTAGATTAGAAATCTTATATCCCATTTTTTTAGCAAACATATCAAATGATAAAACCTTAATCTGATCAGAAGCAGTTGTCATAAAATTAACACAACCATCAATATTATCAGTAATTTCAACACTAAGTTCGTTAGCCCCACCTAAATGTCCAGACAAAAGAGGAATAATTCGTTTTAAATCTAGCGTCATAATAATAACAGCAGGGTCAGAAGCCTTATCTTTAAGATGAGGTGCAACTTTACGAATAACAGCTCCAGTAGCCATAATAAATATAATAGCATCAAAATCAGACCAAGTAGCAGTTAAGATATCATCTAATTTTTTATAAATAATAAATCCATCACCATCATTACTTTTATTAAAAATAGTACATTTATGAGAAGATAAAATAGGTAAAAGCCTTTTTGCTGACTCTAAACTAGGATTATTGATTGTTACTATTGCAATTGTCATATAAAACTCCTTTTTTGAAATTATAGCTGAAATTTTTTGGTCTAATTAAATTAGATTTTAAATTTAGAAGGAGTTTTTATGTTAAAAAGAGTGTTTTTCATTTGAAAGATTATATATTGCAACATTTGCAAGAGTTGCTGATAGTAGTGGATTGAATTATTGGTTAAGTTCAGGATTATCATTAGAAGATATAGCCAAAAGTTTTTTTGAACAAGATGAGACAAAATTAAAATATCCAGATGGTTTTTCTAATGCTGATTTTATTCAAGCAATATATCAGAATGCATTTAAACGAAAAGTGGATAGTGATGGTTTTGATTATTGGAATAAAGAGTTAGAAAATAATAACATTAGTCGTTCATTATTTATTTTAGCAGTTATCAATGGAGCAAAAGGTGAGGATGCTGATTTATTAGCAAATCAATTAACTGCCACAAATCAAGCAGGAACAAGCAATAGTGTAGATGTTAATATCTCTATTGGTGATGATACTAACGATTTATATATCAATAGTGCCGTGTTTGATGATAACTCTACAACTGACACAAGTGATGATAAGCTTTATATATATTTTATAAAAGATATAGATGATGGCACGGTTTCTACTGATAGCTTTAATGTTTATGGTGATGGATTAATAAATGGTAGTGAAGTATATAATAGTAGTTGGTTTAATTATAAAATTAATTTAAGTGCAGATAGTGAGATATTTGCTAGTGATAGTAATATATCAATATCAGATACAATTGATGCTACTGATGGATATGAGTTATATTATGAGACAAAAACCAAAATAGAACAAATTAATAAATTCTCACGACTTACAACAGGAGATACAGATAATACTACTACAAACTCTGATGGAGATTTAAAAAGAGGGTTAGCTCATAAATATACAGGCAATAGTGATGGTACTATTACAGATAACAATACAGCTCTTATTTGGCAAAAAGAGGATGATGATAACACTTATACTCATAGTAATGCTATTAACTATTGTAAGGGCTTAGATTTAGGTAGTAGCACTGAATGGAGATTACCAACTATTGATGAGCTGGTTTCTATTACAGATAAAGGTAGAGTAAATCCTGCGATTAATCCAATATTTACTAATACAGATAGTAGTTCTTATTGGTCTTTTAGCTCTTGTGCCTATAGTAGTAGTTATGCGTGGGTTGTCGATTTCTATAGTGGCGGCGACGGCAGTCGTGGCAAGGATGATGATTATCTTGTAAGGTGTGTAAGAGACGGACAGTGATTTGATTTTTGATTTTAAGGAGTAACAATTATGAATAATCAAAATTTTCCTATATTTCGCTCTGCATTAGAGCTTTGTGTTTATATAGAGACAATTGTCAAAGGGTTTGATAAATATCATAAATATACTATTGGGGAAGATATGAGAAAATTTTCTAAAGATATAATATTTATTATTAATCGTGTGGGGTTATCTCAAGATAGGAAAAGGGTACTTACGAAATTGAGAGATAGATGTGAAGATATGAAGATGTTGATTTTGATAAGCAAAGAGCTTCAAGCATTTAAGAGTTTTAAACAGTTTGAACATAGTTCTAAGCTTACAACTGATGTGGCTAAACAGGCTCAGGCTTGGTTGAAGTCTCAAAAATAAGAGAGGAGGGGTGTGGAGCTGAAGCACCATTTCCAAAACCATCGGAAGTGATGGCTTTAGCCTCACCAATATAAATTCTAAGCCAGAGTTACAAAAGGCTTTTGTGACATTTTTACAAAAGAGAATCAAATGAGGTACTAATTTAGCTCTTATGCCAATAGTAGTAGTAATGCGTGGGTTGTCAATTTCAATAATGGCAACGACAACAATAATGACAAGGATAATGATAATCTTGTAAGGTGTGTAAGAGACGGAGAGTGAAGAGGGAAATTAAGGGTTTTTCGGAAGTGGTGCTTTAGCTCCACCTCTCTTAAATAGCTAGGTGAGGCTGAAGCCATCACTTCCGAAAGGCAGATTGGAACTGGTGCTTTAGCTTCCATCTATTGGTGAGGCTGAAGCCATCACTTCCGATATTGGAACTGGTGCTTTAGCTCCAAATATTGATTAAATGTTACAATACCATAAAGGAGTTATTTTGAATATAAATTTACCACATATAACAAAAAAAGGTTATTATCAGTTTGTAACATTTAGAACTAAAGATAGTTTAGATAAATTTTTATTAAAAATATTGGATTTAAATATATCTAATAGTAAAAAACAGTATCAACTAGATAAATATTTAGATAGTTCTGTAAATGGAGCATATTTAAATGATAAGGTATTAGAGCTTTTTAAAAAATATATTTTAGAACAAGATAAAAAACTTTTTGATTTGATTGCTTTTGTGATTATGCCAAATCATGTTCATATACTATTTAAAGAGACTCTTCAATTAAATGAAGCAATAAGAAAGCTAAAGGGTGGTTCTGCATTTTTGATAAATAAGAGATTGGATAAGAAAGGTCAATTTTGGTCTGATAATTATTATGATAAGGCTATTAGAGATGATAAACATTTTGAAGTGGTTTATAATTATATAAAAAATAATCCTATAAAAGGAGGATTGAAAGATTCAGAAGATAGATTTTATACTGTTTATTAGTTGGACGAGGCTAAAGCCGTCGTGTCCAAGAGAGTGTCAGTTTCGTTTGGACACGATGGCTTTAGCACCATATCCAAGAAAGTCAGTTTTGTTTGGACACGATGGCTTTAGCCTCTCCTTGATTTGTGAAGTTGAAAAATTATGTATAAAAGAAGAAGACGAGGCTAAAGCCGTCATATCCAAAAAAATAAAAAATAAGGAGGTAGAATGTTTAGTTTTGAAAATATTTATAAATGTTATTTAGCATGTCGTAAACACAAGCGAAATAGTAATAATCAATTAGAGTTTGAAAAAGATTTAATATTAAATCTGTGGCAGTTAAAATATGATTTGGATAATAAAGAGTATAAAATAAGTAAAAGTATATGTTTTTTGACATCTTCTCCAAAATTGAGAGAGGTATTTGCTTCTAGTTTTAGAGATAGGATTGTGCATCATATCTTAGTGCGAGAGTTAGAGAAGTATTATGAACCAAAATTTATACATGATGTTTATAATAATCGTAAAGGTAAGGGGATACATCAAGCTACTAAGAGATGTCAAAAGTTTATGCACTCTGTAGGAGATGATGGGTACTATTTACAACTTGATATTAAAGGATTTTTTTATAATATAGATAAAAATATTCTCTTTATGAAGATATTTAATGATTTGTCTAAAATAGACGAGGCTGAAGCCATCGTGTCCAAAAGCAAAGGATATGGTGCTTTAGCTCCAGCTATTGGTGAGGCTAAAGCCGTCACTTCCGAAAAGCAGGTCGGAAATGGTGCTTTAGCTCCATCAAATATCAAAAAAATATTATGGTTAAGCAATAAGATAATTTATCACAATTATACAAAAAACTATATATTTCAAGGAGATAAATCTAACTTAGAACTTTTACCACCTCATAAAACTCTTTTTAAAATTCCCAAATCAAAAGGGCTTCCAATAGGTAATCTTACAAGTCAGTTTTTTGCAAATATATATATGAATGAGTTTGATAATTGGATAAAACGAAAGCTAAAAGTAAAATATTATATAAGATATGTAGATGATTTTGTACTATTTGCTAAAAGTTTGGACACGACGGCTTCAGCCTCGTCTTATATTGATGGAGCTAAAAAAAGCACCACATGCCCAAGAAAATCATTGGACACGACGGCTTCAGCCTCGTCTGTAATAAAGTTACAAGAATATAAAAGAGAGATAGAGATATATTTATCTACTTTAGGCTTAGAATTAAGAAGAGATAGCAAACTCCAAAGATTTAATCAAGGTTTAGACTTCTTGGGATATGTTATTCGTCCAAATTATATATTGGTTCGTAAACGAGTAGTCAATAATTATAAGGTTAAAAAAGCTAGATATTTAAACGAATACGAGAGACAAAAAGGCAAGATGAGTCTTGTAGAGATAAAAGAGTTTTTATCTGTGCAAAGCTCATTTGTGGGTCATATAAAACATGCAAATAGCTATAATCTAAAACAAAAGGTAGGACAATTTGATGATAAGAAGTATATTAATCTTATTTGTGGCAGTTGGAGTACTCAACGCTAAATTTATACGAGATAATACAAACGAGGTTGTATTAGATACCAAAACAAATCTAATTTGGCAAGATGATGGAAATGCTAAAACTAATAGTTTAAATTGGAGTGAGGCTATAACATATTGTGAGGATTTAAGCCTTGGAGGATATGCTGATTGGCATCTTCCAAATTTTAATGAATTGTATTATTTAGCTAATAGAGAAAAGTTTAATCCTGCAATGGATATTGGGTTTAGTAATGTATTAACAGATAGATATTGGACATCAACAACTTTTGCCAGTAGTAGTAGTCGTGCGTGGGTTGTCTATTTCTATGATGGCTACGACTACGATGATGACAAGGATAATGATTATCTTGTAAGGTGTGTAAGAGACGGACAGTGATTTGATTTTTGCTCTTGTAGTGTGTGGGGTTCCCTAACCCACCAATTTTATTTTATTTTTGATATAATATTACAAAGGCTAGAGGATAATAAATGAAGATTTAACAAAAGCATTATTAAGATTAGAAAAGCTCAAGAAGAGACAAATTATCTCAACAGTTGGATATTCAATAAGAGATGATTCTATCTTATAAAAATAGTTACCAAAAAAAAGCAAAGAGCAATAATATTTTTGATAGATTCCCTGTCTCTTATTTGAAACTCTTCCCAACCCAAAACATCTTTTAAAAATTTAAAAACAGCCTCAATTTTACTACGCAATAGATAGATATGATAAATCTCTTTTGCCTCATCATAAGAGCTAACTTTGATGTTTGAAATCAATAACATAGGTTTCGGAAAAATATTTTTTCCTTATTTCGTTTTTAGAGTAATTCAAACTGTTGTGTACCAATTTTCATTAATTTTCTCTAACTTTATCTTCTATCTTTCCTTTTCATAAGCTTTTAACCCATCTTGCTTTATAAATCTATCTTCTCTGTTGCTAAAAATCATTACATCCATCAATGTTACATCATATTTATTCTCATCTATTCTGATTGATGCCAATCTTGAAAATCCATTGGTTATATTTTTATCTAAATTTCAAACTTTAGCAATATCTTCTATTTTCCAAGAGTGCTTTTTCTTATATCACAATGGTCTGATGTGGGATTTACAGTTTAATTTATATTTAAGTTCTATTTACTATCTAACTTTTGACGAGGCTAAAGCCGTCGTGTCCGAGATTAATCCTATATTTTGGAATAAAAACTATATTTATTTTAATGGTTTTTTAGCTTAAAATTGACTTAAACTGCAAATCCCAGGTCTAATGGAATATATGCCCTCTTCTTTCCAAAGAACTTTTCTATATTATTCTCTTTTAGAGCCTCTGATTCATATTCATTTCTATCTGCACTTATTACATAAATCTTTGGTATTTTATTTGTAAAATGGTTTGTTAATTTGTTGATGTATTAAAGTAAGGTCATTGGTTCTCTTTTTTCTATATTAGAGCATATTTTTGATTAGCTTTAGATTTTTCCGTAGTTTTCAGAATAGAGGATTATAATGACTGATGAAGTAAGGCTAAGATTCTTAGTCTTGGATATGTAGATTTTATCTTATAAAGTTTGTTGGGCATTACCCAACAAACAAATTAGATTCTATTTATATCTAAAAGTAATTCTACCTTTATCCAAACTATAAGGTGTTAATTCAACTTTTAC
>JAMOSL010000065.1 GCA_027063105.1 Campylobacteraceae bacterium | reverse complement strand
AGATGATAATGGACTACATTTTTTCTCTGTAAATCAGACAGTCCGAGAAGCTGGTAAAATTCCTTTTGAAACTTTTGCTAATAGAACTTCAGGTTCTGTTATTGGTGTTGTTGTAGCTTTAATAGGTTATATTTTATTAGTAATCAAACATAGAGCCTTTATTTTAGCATTACCTCTTATCGGAATAGGGATATTTTCTCTTTGGGGTGGACTTAGATTTACTGTTTATGCTGTTCCTATAGCTGGAATGAGTGCTGTGTATTTAATATGGTATGTATCGAAAGAGTTTATAAATGGTAAGATTCCTCAAATCATATTTGTTATATTAGGTACTAGTGCTTTGATATATCCAAATATAATTCATATTATCGCCTATAAAACACCTACTGTATTAAAGAAACAAGAAGTTGAAGATTTAGTAAAGCTAGATAAAATTGCTAATGATAAAGATTATACATTAGCATGGTGGGATTATGGATATCCTATCTGGTACTATTCAGATACATCTACACTTATAGATGGTGGAAAGCATAATAATGATAACTATATAATATCAAAAATTATGTTAAGTAGTTCTCCAAATTTTGTAGCAAATTTTAGTCGTTTGGCTGTAGAGAAATATGCGAAAGGTGCAGAATCTGCTAAAGCATATAGAGATAATGGAGCAGATAAAGATGCTATTCCTGAGGAATTTAAAATGTATAATAAAGAAGATAAAGCTTATCATGCTGGTGGTGGTAGTGTAATTAATCTTCTACTTAGAAATAACCAAAAAGACCAAAAAGACCCTGATATATTTTTAGCAGAGTTGGAAGCTTCAGACTATAAATTACCTTCTAAAAGTAGAGATATTTATCTATATTTACCATATCGTATGTTAAATATATTTCCAACTATTACGCTTTTTGGAAACCTTGACCTTAAGACAGGAAAAAAAGAGCAAGATATTATATTTTATCCTAGTAATATAAAATCAAAAACTGATGCAGGAGTATTAACTTTAGCTAATGGAATTATATTTGATATTAAAAAAGGTATGGTGAAATTGGGTAAAGCAAATAAACCTATAAGATATTTTATTATTACAGAAAATAGTACAAATAATAATATTAAAGTTCAAGGACAAAAGTATAAAGATACTAGTAATCTAATTATGGTCTTCATGAAGAGCTATAACAAATTTATATTAATGGATGCAGAGACATTTAATTCAGCTTTTGTACAGATGTTTATACTTGGAAAATATGATAAAAACTTATTTGAACTGGTTGTAGCTTCTCCGTACAGTAGAATATATAAAATAAAGAAGTAATTTAATGAGTAAAAAAGATTGGTTTATTAAAAGAAGTTTTGATTTGATGCTATCAATAATTGGTATATTTTTTACTTGGTGGATTATTTTAATTGCTCTAATTATAGCTTCTATTGAAACAAAAACTTTTGGACTATTTATCCAAAAAAGAGTTGGTAGATATGGAAAACTTTTTAATGTTTATAAAATTAAAACGATGAAAGAAATTTCTGGTCTAAATACAACTGTTACAACAGCTAATGATATGAGAATAACAAAAAGTGGTAAGTTCTTTAGAGATACAAAAATAGATGAACTTCCTCAGCTCTTTAATGTTCTATTTGGTTCGATGAGTTTTGTTGGAGCTAGACCAGATGTTGAAGGATTTGCTAATAAATTAATTGGAAAAGATAGGATTATACTTGATATTCCTCCAGCAATAACAGGTATCGCATCAATTAAATATCGTAATGAAGAAGAAATTTTAGCAAAAGAAAGTAACCCAGAAAAATATAATAAAGAAGTTATATGGGTAGATAAAGTAAAATTAAATAGAGATTATTTAGAAAACTGGTCTCTAAAAAAAGATATTAAGTATATTATAAAAACTGTTATAGGATGATATTATGTCAAGAATTTTTCTATCCCCACCACATATGAGTGGAAATGAACAAAAATATATAGATGATGTATTTAAAAGTAACTATATCGCTCCAATGGGTGAATTTGTAAATAGATTTGAAAAGAGTATAGTAGATTATACAGGAATAGAATATGCATTAGCTATATCAAGTGCTACAGCTGGTCTGCATTTAGCACTAAGAGTATTAGATATTAATAAAGGTGATTTTGTTTTAACCTCATCATTCACTTTTATAGGT
>JAMOSL010000064.1 GCA_027063105.1 Campylobacteraceae bacterium | reverse complement strand
TAAATTGCTATATTTTTTTTGATGATTAATATTAATTGGTTAAATATTGATTTTTTATGTTTTTTCATGATTCAATATATATAGCATATTATAGCTTAATTCTCTAAATGAGAATTGCTATAATCTTACTCTAATAAATACAATTTAAAGAAGCATAAAATGATAACAATAGCAAGTACAATAAATGATATAGCAGAAAAAGCTAATTTCAACGACAAGGGTGTACGTCAATTTATTATATTATTGATAAACTGACCTACTTAAACTTACTATGCAATCATCTAAAATATCAGGTTTAGTAATTTTGATTTTTAGTCTCTCTATATTTTTATAAGTTTTTATTATTTCTTTTTCTAAGTCAATTAAAGCATCTTCTAAGAGTTCATACTTTTTAGTAATTATATTATTTTTGATGATAATTACCAAATCTGCATAGTTTATAAAGTTTTTGTTTGTATAGTTGTAATCTAACTCTAAATCAACTCTAACTTTTTGTGGGGTTATTCTTTCAAAATCAAGAAGCCCAATAATTGTATTAAACTCCAGAGCTTCTATCTCAATCGTCATGCAACAGCACTCTCTTCTTTATTAAATAATCTTACTATATTTGGAGTATGCTTATATGTAATAATCATAGCAATAATCCATATTGGTGAGTGTGAACCTATGCCTTCTACTATTGGATACATCATATAACTAGCAATGATAAATGCACATAGTGCAATTAAAGATGATAGAGAGGATATTTTAAGACCTTTACTAGCAATAGCCCAAACTATAATAGCGATTAGTGCAGGTATGGGCATCATAATAGCTAATACACCAAATCCAGTGGCAACACCTTTTCCACCTTCAAGCATTAAAAATACCGAGAAACAGTGACCTACAACAGCTAAAACAGCAATGGTCCAAAGTACCGAGTCGTTTACTTCAAGATACATAGCAACTAATAAAACAATAACACCTTTTGATGCATCAAGAAATAGAGTTATTGCACCTAGCTTTTTAGCAAGTGATTCATCTTTCTCTTTTACAACTCTTAGAACATTTGTAGCTCCAATATTTCCACTACCTTCATTTTTAATATCCACACCAGCAAATATTTTAGCAAGAATATATCCAAAAGGAATCCCAGATATGAGATATACTGCTAGATAGAGATATAAGTTTGTAGTCATAAAATCCATTTTAAATCCATTATATTAAGTTAGTGTTATTTTATCTAAAAAGCTTTAAACCCAAAAGATGATAAAATATAAAATCTTAAAATATAAGGAAAAACATAATGCAAAGATTAATATTGATATTAAGTTTTGTTCTATCTTTTTTATTAGCAAATGAATCTAATAATAGTTGTATAGAGTGTCACAAAGGTATAGAAAAAATACGAGACCATGAAAGTGGTATGATGAAAGCTATTTTTAAAATGGCTGATGAGGCAGGTATTAAAGGTAATGATTGTGTAGTATGTCATGGAGGTAATCCTAGTGAGTCTACTAAAAAGTTATCTCATAGTGGAACAATAGATTATTTTAAATCTAATAAAGGACCAAAGGCTTTTTATCCATATCCTGCTAGTCCATGGATAAATGAAAACACTTGTGGAGTATGTCATCCAAAACAGGTATTAGCTCAAGAGAATAATCTTATGGCTACAGAACAAGGTAAAATTCATGGTGCTTTATGGGGATTTGGAGCTAAAGAGAAATATCAGCATACATTTACTAATTTTGGTGGAAAATCTGTACAATCCGATGAAAGATTGGGAACTAAAGCATATAAAGATTATATGGAAAAATTAGCGAAAGTAGAACCTCAAGGATTTTTAATTACTACAAAAGAGTTACCACCTGCACCAACAGCTGATGAGGTAGAGAAAGACCCATCATTATCTGTATTTACATATCTTCGTCAAGAGTGTTTAAGATGTCATACAGGTGGAAAGGGAAGAAACAGAAGAGGTGATTATCGAGGTACTGGTTGTAGTGCTTGTCATATTCCATATTCAAATTCAGGATTATATGAAGGAGGAGATAAATCTATCTCAAAAATAGAAAATGGACATCTCTTAGTTCACTCTATTCAATCATCAAGAGATGTTAAAGTAAAAGTACATGATATTACTTATAGTGGTATTCCTGTAGAAACTTGTACAACTTGTCATAATAGAGGTAAAAGAATAGGTGTATCTTATCAAGGACTAATGGAGAGTGGTTATCAAGCTACATTTGATGAAAAAGGTAATGGGCAACCAAAACTTCATACAAAAAGATATTTACACTTAACAGAAGATATTCATTATACAAAAGGTATGTTGTGTCAAGATTGTCATACATCAAATGATATGCATGGTGATGGTTTTTTTAGAGGTGCAAATTTAGGTGCTGTTGAGATTGAGTGTCAGGATTGTCATGGTACAACTAAAAAATATCCTTGGGAATTACCATTAGGATATAGTGATGAGTTTGCAACAACTCCTAAAACAGGAAAAGAGCGAGGTACGACAAAAACTTTAGCTGAATATTTAAAAGATGGGTCAATCCCAAAAGATAAAGGAGATGGATTTTTATTATCAGCGAGAGGTAATCCATTAACAAAGGCTGTTAGAAAAGGCAATAAGATTATTATGCATTTGTCTTCTGGTAAAGATATAGAGTTGAAACCATTAAAACTTTTAAAAGAAGAGAATAAAATTTCTAAAGAGGGCTTAGTCGCGATGGATAATATTAAAGCTCATACAGATAAACTAGAATGTTACACTTGTCATGCTACTTGGGCTCCACAATGTTATGGTTGTCATGTAAAGATAGATTATTCAGGAGGAAAACAGAATCCAGATTATCTTTTAGCGTCAAAACATCATGTTAATGGTAAAACTGCAGAGATGACAAATTTAAAAGATTATTTAGTTGATGGACAAGTAACAGAGACCAGAAGTTATTTAAGATGGGAAGACCCAGCACTAAGTCAAAATGGAGAAGGTAGAATATCGCCTACTATTCCAGGTTGTCAAGTAACTCTTACGGTTATTGGTAAAGAGGGAAATACTTTATACCAAAATCATATTTTTAAAATTAAGAATGTTGAAGATGCAGGAGAAGAGGGTATCAATGCAATTACTATGTCTCCAGTTCAACCACATACAATTACTAAAAAGAGTCGAACTTGTGAGAGTTGTCATACATCAGAAAAAGCTATGGGCTATGGCATTAATGGTGGTAGATATTTTAGTGATCCTAGCAAAACTACGATGGTTGATTTAATGGACTCTAACCGTAAAGTTTTAGCTCATAATGTAGATAAACAGATACCAGCAACCCCAAATTTGAAACATGATTACTCTGTTATGATAGATAAAAATGGAAAACAAGTTCAAACAGTTGGTAATCACTGGAAATTATCACAAGCATTAGATAATAGAACAAGAGAAAAACTAGATAGAAGAGGTGTCTGCTTAAGTTGTCATCAAAGTATTCCAGAAGGAAATTTAGCAATATCAGCAATGAATCATATTGCCACAATGTCAGGAATCAAAATAGATAATAGCGAACATAATAATATCTTAAATAAGATTTTAAATCTAAGTGCATGGATACAAATAATACTACCTATAACATTTGGGTTATTGATTATTTGGTTTATTGTATTGAGAAGAGTTAAGTAATTTAATGGAGTTTGAAAAAATAACTCCATCAATTTTTAGTTTAGCATAATCTTCTATCTCTAAAATTGTTTTAGAAAGTTTTAGAAGTGGGAATTTGATAGACGGTACTTTAATTTTTTTAACTTTAAAGGCATATAATATGAAAACAGACCAATTAATGCAGGTTTCATTTCCACAAGGAACACTTGAAATATTCCATAAAACGGCTATGGGTAATTTAACAGATCTATTTCGTTTAGGAAATCAACAAAGAGACAAAGATGATAAAGCACCTTTAAATACAACTCTATTTTTGAAATTCAAGGGCAACCACAAGGGATTGCCCCTACATAATGTCTATTAGCCGTAGGTCTTGTACCTACCCTAAAATGTTGATAATTATATATTTATATAAAGTGCGTAACATCAGTAATTAAGATATTTGTTAGTGCAAACTATCCTCAATATTTCAATAAAAAGACAAAAAGGATAGGTCACCTTTGGCAAAATCGTTACAAATCAAGATATATTACTTCAGAGCTTTATCCATATACGCTGATACGATATATAGAGTATAATCCCATTAAAGCTAGATTGTCTCAAAAGGTAGGAGAGTATCCTTTTACTTTGGCCCATATAATTTTTAATTCAAAAGATTTTTATCCATGCGTCAAGGAATCAATATTATTTAGAGATTATGATTATGCTTAATAAATCTAAATCATTAGAGGATCATTTTATGGATGTGCAGAGTAAGAAAGAGAGAAATAGTGTAATCTCTTTGGCTTATGCAGAAGATGGTTATTCTCAAATTGAGATTGCTAACTTTCTTAGCTTGTCTAAATCGGCTATTTCTATGATTATTAAGAGTGATAAAAGTGGAGATTTTAATAGCTTTATAACTTGTGGAATCCTATCTATATTAGGTAGGATTTTAAGTTATAATAGATATAATATTAAATCCTATCTATATTAAATAGGATAATACACTATTAGAGGCTATAATGAAAACAAATCAACTTATGAATATTGCTTTTAAAAAAGGCAATATTAACTTTTTACATAAAACAGCACTAGGCGATCTAACTGCTCTATTTAAACTAGGGTTAAAATACAGAATAGAAAAAGGATTCTCTTCTGTAAATATAACAACTTTTTTAAAGAGTACAAAAACAAAGAATTTTATAGAGATAATTGCAAGAAATCAGAATATATCTATTGATAAAGTAGTATTTAATAATGGTAAAAAAGGTAAAGCAAGTAGAACTTATGCAAATTTACACTTTATAGTTTATACAGCCGAATACTTAGATCCTGATTTTCATTATGAAGTGATAGATACTTTTATTCAGAGTAAAATATTAAATAAAAGAGATGATGGTGGAGATGATTTTATAGAATTAAATAATTATTTAAATGAATTACCAGATAGAGTAGGTCAAAATAATATTGGAATATTTATTCAAACGGCTATAAAATTAAGAAGTAAAATCTTTCCTGAAAATCAAATTATAGAATGTAAAGAAAAAGGTATAAATATTTGGAATAGCGAATATGCTAATTATTTAAACTTATACAAAAGAGATGATTATGAAAAAAAACTTATCTCTTTTATTCAAATGGGATTTATTAATAATTATGTAGGAGTAAAGAATGCTATTGAAAAGTTATAATTATTAATTAGTCAATATGATAAATAATCACTCTTTACGATACAAAAGTATTTGGAATGGTTTATTATTATATTAAGAAGAGTTAGGTAATTTAATAGAGTTTGAAAAAATAATTCCATCAATTCCTAGTTTAGCATAATATTCTATCTCTTTTTCATTATTTATTTCTACTAAAACAAGAGTATCAAATAGATAATTTTGTGCTATATCTTGTATCTCTTTTGCCATTTCTGGTAATACTAAAATATAAGAGGCATTTAGATTATGAGATAATATTGCCTCTTTAATATCTTTAACTCTGATTGCATAAGGAAGATTATTTATATTTGAATATTTAATTATCTTAATATTTTTATCTAAATCATTAAATAGCAATATATCTTTTGCTAGAGTTTTATTTATATCCTCTATATTATTTATAATTTTAAATATTGGACTCTCTATCCACTTATGCCCTATTATTTTCATTTAGAATCCTGCACACTCTTTTGAGCAATAGACTTTTCCTTTTACAATAATACTCTCTTTATATGTTACAAAAGTTCCACATTTTGTACATTCAACTAGAGTATCCTCTTCGATTTTCTTCTCGTCATCTTTGTTAATCTTTTTCTTGTTTAGATTTGTTAAAAATGGCAATCTTCCAGTAACAAATTTGTAAATTACTAGACCAACAAGCGTAAAAGCAATAAATTTTAATATCATATTTGACTCTTTATATATAGATAATTTCTAAGATTTTTTTGTACTATATCATAATTTAGCTTTTGAGATACATCTTTAACCTCATCAAAAACTCTTCCACCCTTATAAAATAGATATTGCGTTTTATCATTTGATATATTTTCTGTTAAAGATAAGAGAAGTTTTGTATTTGTTACAGCTCTTGATGTTATTAATTCAAATGGTATAGAATCTATCTCTTCTACTTTTTTCGCTTCAACCGTTAGATTATCCAATTCTAAATCAACTCTCATATATTTTAAAAATGCTACTCTCTTTTTTAGTGGTTCAGATAAAACAACTTTAGTATCTTCTAATGCAATTGCTAAAACTAATCCAGGAAAACCTGCACCTGTCCCAACATCTAAAAGAGTTTTTGGAACATCTATAAAAGATAAAGGATAGAGAGAGTCTAAAATATTTTCATAAATAGCATATATAGTTTTAGCCCCTGTTAAATTATGAACTCTATTCCATTCATCTAATTTAGTTGTAAATATTTCTAGTTTAGAGATAATGCTATCATCTAGCTCTATTCCCTCTTTTTTTAAATAATTTTTAAGCATTTATGTAATCCTTATCTTTCATACTTCTAGCCTCTTTATTTCGTATTTTTTTTAATTCCATATCAATAAACTTTAGATCTAACATATTTTTTGATGCTACCATTGATTCGCGTATTTTATCTCCTTTATGTAAAAAGAGTTTAAATCCATTTTCATCAAGAGCCATTCTTACAGATGCAGATATTGAATATGTTGTTAAAACTCCATCATCTTTAATCAGATTTGATATATCTTTAAAATATTCATATGTCCATAATAGAGGATTGTGTGCAGGACTAAAAGCATCTTGATATATTATGTCAAACTTTGTTTCTAGTTTTGGTAAAATTTCTCTTGCATTATCTATTATAATATCTATTTTGATATTTTTATCTTCATAATAAAAGTTTTCACTAATCTCTTTTATAATATTTTTTAAAAAATCAAACTCTTGAGGATATGTAAAAGAGGATAAGCTTTCTATTAAATTTTTATCAAATTCTGGTGAAATAATGTGAATTTTAGACTTTAGATTTATTTTTTTTATGTAATATAATGTAGCAAATGTATTATATCCTAGTCCAAAACATATATCTAAAATTGTAATGGTATTTTTGGATTTATTTATATTATTGAATGCAGGAGTAATATGTTTTTGAATTGACTCATTTAATGCACCATCTTTATCTGAGTGATATGGTTCATTAAACTCTTTTGAAAAGAGCGTCATAGAACCATCAGCTGTAAGCAAAGGTCTATTATAACCCTGCTTCATCTAATTCTTTAAATTTAAAAGCTTCTATAATATCTTCTATAGTCTCTTCTTCTCGTCGGACTAAAACCATTATACCTTCATTCATAAAATCAAGATAGTTTTCAAATTTATTCTCTAAGATAATAAAATCTATAAAATCAGCCTTTGTATCATCTTTATCATCATAAAAAGAAACATCTTGACTTCTTCCATTATTAAAATCAATTAAAGCCCATTTTTTATAATTTGCAATAGTCGTAATTTTAGATAATTTTTCATCTATACCATCAACGGGAATTAAAATAAACATTTTATAGTCCTTTTAATATCTTTTTTGGTAGTTTTAATTTCTTATTACTCATAGTTCCTATACCACTCTTTAAAACTTTATTTGCAATATCTTTAGCATCATCCAATGAGTGCATTTTAAATGTTCCACATTGGTATATATTCAATTCAGGAATATCATCTTGACTTTCAACTTTTAATACATCTTGCATAGAGTATTTCCATGCTTTAACTACAGTCTCTTTTTTAGGAGTTCCAAGAAGAGACATATAAAAACCTGTTCTACAACCCATTGGTGATAAATCAATAATTTCAACATTTTTATTATTTAAATGTTCTCTCATAAATCCAGCAAATAGGTGTTCTAATGTATGAATACCTTTGACAGATAATTTATCCTCATTTGGAACACAAAAACGTAAATCAAACACAGTAATAGCATCACCACTTGGTGTTTGCATTTTCTTTGCAATTCTAACAGCAGGAGCATTCATTTTTGTATGGTCTACAGTAAAGCTATCTAATACGGGCATATATTTTCCTTTTAAATTATTGTACTATTCTGCCTGATGCAGAATGTTTTTTATCATTTTTATCATAATCTCTTAAACATCTAATATGTTGTGCATCATCTCTTTCATGACTATAGGCAAATCCATCACCTGCAAATACAGACCAATAGTTATCACTTCTATGTGGTGTTGATGTCCAGAAGTCAACAGCTTGTGAATATTTTAATTCATTATTACTGCTGTGAAGTTTCATCAATTCATCGAGAGTAGGTAGTCTCCAATTATCGAAACCAGCATATTCTAAAGTTCTACAATAAACATTTGCATGAGTCCAATTTCCTGCTTTTCCTAAAGATCTTTTATGAAAATAGGCATTCTCTTCATCATCTGTGTATTCTTCATCTTGCCACATAAGTTTAGTTTTTTTTGTAATATATACCAGATGATTTGTTATAGCTTCTTCAGCCTCTTTAACTTCTTGACTTTCAATATAAATACTTGTATCTATAACTTCAACATCGCCTACAGAGACTACATCACCATCAGAAAATAATAATCCACTACCTAATATTGCAAAAATAATAATTTTTTTCATTAGTTACCTTTTATGAAGATTATAACATTTTTATCCAAAATCTTCATTTCTGCTTTGACTTTTATGTTTATCTTTTTTATAGTTTGTTCTATTTTTTAGCTTCTGAAGACGATTTAAATTACTCATTTCAGCTTCTCTGACATCATCAAAAATTTTATCTGTAAATTCTTCCGAGATGATAAGTCTATAATATAATAATATTATATAACTTTTCATCTCCTGATGATATTCTGAATTTAAGAAAATTTCATCTTTTTTATCAAAACTCTCTTTTAATGATACAAATTTTTTCTCAAACTGTTTAGCTGTTATATTCTTATCTCTAAACATACGAAATAAATTTTTACCAATCTTCTCTATCTCTACAATATATTTTTGTCTCTGATATTTATCTATCTGTTTCTGTGTATATCTAATGGTTTTTCCTCTTTACTCACTCTTTTCTTAAACTTCACAAGTTCCTATATTTACTTCTTTGTATTCAACATCCATTAAATTACAAGCCTTCTTCATAATTCCATGTATTGTGAATCCAAATTTTTCAAATAGTAAATTTGCAGGTGCTGAAGCTCCAAATGTTTCCATTGCTAAAATATCATCTGCATATCTATAATATTCTGTAGCTGTAGATGCTTCAACTGCTAAAACTTTTGTATTTGCATCGATAACTTTAGATTTATACTCACTACTTTGTTCGTTAAATAAGTCTAAACAAGGAACAGATACTATATTTGTTTTGATTCCTAAAAGTTCCAAATGACAACCTGCTCTAAGACAAGGCATAAGTTCACTACCACTTGCCATTAAAGTAAGTGTAGCATTTTCTCTTTTTTTAACTAGATAAGCACCATTTGATACAGTTCCAAACTCTTTTTTAGGCTTTAGCGTTTTTAATTTTTGTCTTGAAAGTACAAATCCATGAGGTGCATTGATTTTTAATGCACTTTTCCACGCTTCTACATTCTCTGTAGCATCAGCTGGTCTCCATACATAAAAGTTTGGTAATGCTCTGAATTGGCTAATATGTTCAATTGGTTCATGTGTTGGTCCATCTTCTCCAACTCCGATACTATCATGTGTCCATATAAAAAAGTTTTGAATACTTGTTAATGCTGAAATTCTTGCACTTGGTTTCTGATAATCAGAGAATACAAAGAATGTAGCATTAAATGGGATAATTGTTCCATATAGAGCCATTGCATTGGTTATTGCACCCATTGCATGTTCCCTAATTCCAAAGTGAATATTCTTTCCTTTTGGAAAATCTCCCATATCTTTTAAAGTAGTCTTATTTGATGGTGCTAAATCAGCTGAACCACCTATAAAGCTAGGAATTGCAGTTGCTATAGCATTTAAAATTTTACCATTACTATCTCTTGTAGCTACTTCTGCATCATTACTAAAGTCTGGATATTTAATTGATGAAAAATCTGGATTTAAAAGTCTATCTAAAGCCTCATTTTGTTCAAGTAATGGAGCTTCTTTTTGTCTGTGTATCCACTCTTTTTCTAATAATTCTCCCTCTTCGATAGCACATCTAAATCTAAATAAAACATCTTCTGGAATATAGAATTTTTTATCAGATGGAAAACCTACTTTCTCTTTTGATACTTTAATAGTCTCTTCACCTAGAGGTGCTCCATGAGTTTCATGACTACCTTCTAATCCATCAGCACCTTTACCAATAATAGTATTTGCAATGATAATAGTTGGTTTGTCAGATGATTTAGCATTTGTTAATGCCTCGTCAATTTCATTATAACAGTGACCATTAATTTTTAATACATTCCACTTTTGAGCTTCAAATCTCTTTGCAACATCTTCACTCCATGCGATACTCGTATCACCTTCTATTGTAATTTCATTGCTATCATAGATTAAAACTAAATCTTTAAGAGTTAAATGACCTGCTAATGCACATGCTTCATAACTAATTCCCTCTTGTAAATCTCCATCACCACATAAACAATATACTTTATGGTCTATAAAATCACAAGTTTCTGAGTTAACTTGATTTGCTGTATAACTTTCAGCCATTGCAAAACCAACAGCATTAGCCACACCTTGACCTAATGGACCAGTTGTAATCTCTACCCCATCAGTATGTCCATATTCTGGATGACCAGGAGTTTTAGAGTCTAATTGACGGAAATTCTTTAAATCTTCAAGAGATAAGTCATATCCCCAAAGGTGAAGAAGAGAATATATTAAACCTGTTCCATGTCCACCAGAGAATACTAATCTATCTCTATTTAGCCATTTTGGATTTTTTGGATTATGATTAAGGTGTTCGCCAAGAACTACGGCAATATCTGCTAGACCCATAGGTGCTCCAGGGTGTCCTGAATTTGCTTGTTGTACCATATCGGCAGCTAAAAATCTAATAGTATTCGCCATTTTTTTACGCATAGTGTTTGGCATTGTTATCCTTTGTGTCTGTTAAGATATTTTGTTATAAGTGGTTGTAAAGCAGTTTGTAGTTTTTTATCAAAACTCTCAAATTGTCTTTGTAAATCTTTTGCAAGAGTATCAGCTTCTTTAATACTATTCTCTAGCCCTAAAAGATTGACAAAGCTATTTTTATCTCCATCATTACCTGTTTTCTTTCCTGCTTCCTCTTCTGTTTGAGTCTCATCTATAATATCATCTTGAATCTGAAATAGAAGTCCTAAATCTAAACCAAAGTTATATAAATTCTCTTGAGATTTTTTATTTAAATTAACAATTACAGCACCCATTTGAAGACTAACAGCAATAAGTTTTGCAGTTTTATTTGTATGTAATATTTTTATCTCTTCTATTGCTAAAGGAGTATTCTCAAAATAGCAATCAATGGCTTGACCCAGAACCATTCCTCTAGTCCCACCATCACGAGATAAAAGTTCTATTAATCTAATTTTTATATCATCTCGAAGAGGTGCTTTTGATAAAGTATAGAATGCCTCTGTATTTAAGGCATCACCA
Organism: Campylobacteraceae bacterium; assembly: GCA_027063105.1. Classification (GTDB taxonomy): domain Bacteria; phylum Campylobacterota; class Campylobacteria; order Campylobacterales; family Sulfurovaceae; genus SZUA-451. The sequence continues at coordinate 1,934 of JAMOSL010000064.1, read as the reverse complement.
ACTAGAATAGCAGTAACCTCATCATAAGTTACATGCAAAGTCTCTTTACCTCTTCTTAAAGGAGAATTATCCATAGCAGGTAAATCATCATGTATTAAAGAGTATGTATGTAACATTTCAATAGATAATGCTATAGGTAATGAACTATTATATAATAGAGGTTCATATTCTTGAACTATACTAAGTAGTAGCATAGGTCTAAATCTTTTTCCTCCTGCTAGTAACATTTGAGACATAGCTTTTTCATATATTGGATGAAATGACGGAGCTTTTGGTAGGTTGTTTTTTAAATATATTTCAAATTTTTGCATAAGAGCTTTTAGTGTCCCCATAGTGAAATTAGATGAAAGTATAACCAAATTAAGTTAACGCTTCTCTTACTATTTTTTAGCTAAAATAAATATAATTATAATCCACAAAATTGGAGTTAAAATATGGCAGAATATGGTGCTAAGAACATCAAAGTCCTAAAGGGGCTGGAGGCAGTAAGAAAAAGACCTGGAATGTATATAGGTGATACTTCAGTAAGAGGTCTACATCACTTAGTCTATGAAGTTGTAGATAATTCTATAGATGAGGCAATGGCAGGTCACTGTGATACAATAAAAGTAACTCTCACAAAAAATGGTTCAGCAATTATAGAAGATAATGGTAGAGGTATACCAGTTGCAGAACATCCAACAGAAAAAATATCAGCTGCTACAGTTGTTTTAACAGTGCTTCATGCAGGTGGAAAATTTGATAAAGATACATATAAAGTATCTGGTGGACTTCATGGAGTTGGAGTATCAGTAGTTAATGCCTTATCTAAAGATTTACATTTAACAATTTTTAAAGATGGAGAGATATACGAACAAGATTTTAAAGAGGGTATTCCTCAAGAGATATTATGTAGTACAGGCAAAACAAGAAAGAATGGTACTAAAGTAGAATTTTGGGCTGATGATACAATTTTTACAGAGGGTACTTCATTCCAAAAAGAAATTTTAACAAAAAGATTTAAGGAATTAGCATATCTAAATCCAAAAATTAAAATTGAATTTAAAGATGATAGAGATGGAACAAAAGAGTCATTTCATTTTGAAGGTGGTATTAAGCAATTTGTAGAAGATATGAATACAAAAACAGCACTGTCTAATGCACAATTCTTTCAGGGTAAAGCTGAAGATATTGAAATAGATATAGCTTTGATGTATTGTGATGCAGATAGTGAAAAATCTTTATCTTTTGTAAATAATATTAAAACAGCAGATGGTGGAACACATGAAGCAGGATTTAGAGCAGGACTTACTCGTTCTATGGCTTCATATATTAGTAAAAATGCCAATGCAAAAGAGAAGGGTACAAAGATTACAGGTGATGATTGTAAAGAGGGACTTATAACAATTGTATCGGTAAGAGTTCCTGAACCACAATTTGAGGGACAAACAAAAGGTAAGTTAGGCTCAAGTTATGTTAAGCCATTAGTTCAAAAATTCTTCTCTGAAAATTTTAAAAAATATCTTGAAGAGAATCCATTAGAGGCAAAAGCAATAATGGGACAAATTCTATTAGCAGCAAGAGGAAGAGATGCAGCTAAAAGAGCAAAAGATTTAGTAAAACGAAAAGACTCAATGAGTATTGGAACTTTACCTGGAAAATTATCAGATTGTCAAACTAAAGATGCAACTTCAGCTGAAATTTATTTAGTTGAAGGTGATAGTGCTGGGGGATGTAGCTCAGGAGAAACTAAGGTTAAATGTGCTATGGGAGAGGATGTTAGAATTGATATTCTAGCAAAAGAACACTTAGAAGGAAAAGAGAATTTTATCTATACTTACAATAAAAAAACAAATAAAATAGAGTTACAAAAAATAAAAAATGCTTGGGAAACAAAAGTTACAGATGATTTAGTTTATGTAACTTTAGATAATGGTAAAAGAGAACTTTGTACG
>JAMOSL010000063.1 GCA_027063105.1 Campylobacteraceae bacterium | reverse complement strand
AATGAGGGCGAACAAGTCGGTATTATAGGTAGAATTGGTTCAGGAAAAAGTACGATAGAGAAATTAATATTAAAATTATATGATCCAAGTGAGGGTTCTATTTTAATTGATGATGTAGATATTGCCCAACTTGATCCAGAGAGATTAAGAAAGCATATAGGATATGTTAGTCAAGATATTATGCTATTTAAAGGTACTTTAAAAGAGAATATTATTCATGGTTCAATAGGCACAGATGATGAAAAGCTTTTAGAAGTATCTATGCGTAGTGGTGTTGATGAGTTTGTAAGAAGACATCCAATGGGATATAATATGCCAATAGGAGAAAGAGGTCAAGGTATATCAGGTGGGCAGAGGCAAAGTATTGGTATTGCAAGAGCATTAATATCGGATTCTCCTCTTATGCTTTTAGATGAACCAACAAATGCTCTCGACCCAACAAGTGAAACAAAACTAATGGCTCATTTTAAAGTAGCGTTTGAAGGGAAAACTCTTATATTAGTAACCCAAAGATTACCAATATTGAAAAATGTAGAGAGAGTAATTGTAATGCATATTGGAAAGGTGTATCTTGATGGTCAAAGAGATGCTGTTCTAAAAGCACTAAATAACAAAAACAAGGAGACAAAAAATTGAGTAATAAAAAATTAACAGCTAAAGATTATGAATTTATGAATAGCCTTAGTGCTGCAATGATAGAAGAGTCTCCGAAGAAAATTAAAGGTGTTTTATATTTTTGGATTTTTGCTATTTTTGCATTTATTATATGGGCAAATTATACAGAGATAGATGAGATAACAAGAGGTACAGGAGAAGTAGTTCCAAGTGGTAAAAATCAGATAATACAAAACTTAGAAGGTGGTATTGTTGAAAAGGTATTCGTACGAATTGGTCAAGAAGTTAAAAAAGGTCAAAAACTTTTAAAAATAGATAATAGAAAATCATTATCACAACTAGGTAGTATGAATATTAAAGCTCTTGAATTAAGAGCAAGAATCATTCGATTATCTGCAGAGGCTTATGAAATACCATTTGAGAAAAATATATCTATTGATGAAATTCTACCAGAATTACTAGAAAATGAAGAGAGTTTATATGATAGTCAACAAGAGCAATTTAAATCAAAAATTGCTGTAATTCTAGATCAAAAATTACAGAAATCTACAGAATATAAGGAGATAGCACAGAAAATAGTTTATCTAACCAAATCTAAAGATTTAATTAATAAAGAAGTCAAAATGATGCGTCCAATGGTAATTCAAGGTGTAAAATCAAGAGTAGCTTTTATGAAACTTCAAAGAGAACAAAACTCTATACAAGAAGAACTTCATTCTGCACAATTCACACTTCCTAGGATTAAAGCAGGTATCAGCGAATTAAACAACAAAATAGCTGAAGTTAAAGGTGAATTCAAAAATCAAGCGAAGAAAGAGTTAAATGAAGCTGTTGCAGAGCTTATGCGAATAGACGAAGATTATGTAGCATTAGATGATCAAATAAGTAGAACCTTGGTTCGTGCTCCTACAAATGGTATTATAGAAGAAATTAGTATAAATACCGTTGGTGGAGTTATTAAGCCTGGTGATAAATTAATCGAAATTGTTCCTACTGATGGTTCATTATGGATGGAGGTTAAAATTAAGCCATCAGATATCGCATTTATATATCCTGGAGAAAAAGCTGTTGTAAAAATTACAGCTTATGACTTTGCAATATATGGAAGTTTACAAGGAGAAGTTGTCCATATTGGAGCAGATACAACGAAAGATTCAAAAGATAATGCCTTTTATTTGATACATATAAAGACAAATAAGAATTTCTTAGGAACTGCAAAAAAACCCCTTAAAATTATTCCGGGAATGATGGTTAATGTTGATATTATGACAGGAAAAAAGAGTGTTATGAATTATATCTTAAAACCAATTTTAAAAGCTAGACAATATACATTTACAGAGAGATAATATACAAAACAACATAAGCAATATTCTATAGTTTATATGCTATATAAGCGATATCCAAGCTTATGTAGTAGTTAATTAAACTTTTTCAAACAAAAAATAATAAGGTAGCTTGAACCTTATACATGACCTCATTCTTGCGAATGTGGCGTATTTAATCAAGAGAAAGAGAATAAAAATTAAAATTAAGCTTTAGATATAATCTCTCCCCATATCTCTAAAGCTCTACTTTGTGGAATATCTATATCATCAAAAGATATTCTTTCACCAGCTTTTATATCTTTTGTGATAGTTATGTTATCAAAGAGTCCTATAGGAATATGACTTTTATCATCAGCTATTTTCATAGCCTCTCCTCTAACATCAAAACTACCAATACCTCTTTCTATAAATTCTCCAACTTTTAAATCTCTTTTTGCAATAGTAGCTACACTTATTCGAGGGTTACGACTATTATTTAATAAAATTTTACCACCTGCTAAAATTCTTTTTATAGTTTTAACTATTTCAAGATGGCAAAGATGAAAAGTCCTATCTAATACATAGTATGGTCCATCACCTAATTTAAGATATTGAAGTGCCTCTTTTTGTGGATGTTCTGCAACTAAAAATACACCTGCTGGAAGTTTTGCAGATAATATATAATCACTTATTGGAGAGTTTATATTTTTTGCTTTAGAGGCTAATATATTTCCACCTAATATCATATCATCATAAGGTAATCCTACTAGTCCATCTTGAACTATATCTGCATTCAATCCATTTGCTATTAAAGTTTGCTCTATTTGTATTTTTGTACCATCTGTAAATGATGTAACCATTGGTAAACTAATATTAGCTTTTTTTGCCCAATATTCCATATCTTCTAAAGTTGGATTTTCATTCAGAAAACCTTTAATATTTCCATAAACTAATGGAGTGAATCCCATCTCAATAGCCTCTTCATGAAGTGTGGCTAAAGCTCCTGGCTGATCTCCATCACCCTCTGTTACAATACCTTTATCTATAAAATAAGAACCTGTTGTAACATGAAATTCTGAATTCATTGTAACAACTGGTATATCATTTTCTAGTATCTTTTCTATATTATCGGTTGAATATAAAACATCACCACTACATTCAACAATTAAATCTGAACTATTTATTAAATCTTGTAGATTGTTTGTAAGCTTATTATATAAAGGAAAATCGTGACGATTATCAATATCTGTTCTGGTTAATATACCTGATACACTATAATCTTTATGCTGTTCTAATAGTCTTGTCAATCCTCTTGCAATAAATCCGGTTCCAATAACACCTATATTATACATCTAAGAAAATCCCCTTTTAAATTCAAATAATTTCTAAATACTATTATATCCAAATAGTTGGGTATAATAACAAAAAAACTTATGAGGTATAATTTGGATAGTATATTACCATCATATAGAGATCCTCTTTTTAGCATTCTAATTATTGTTATTTTAAGTCTTATTATTGCCATTGTAACCTACGCTTGGGGGATATATCGACAGCAGAAAGATAAAAGTAATTTACATAGGTTTTTAGATAAATTTAATACAAAAGAGTGTTCGCTAGATACAGCTTCAATGCCTTATGATAATGCTATGTTTAAACCTCTAGCACTACTTGCTAATGCTTTTGAAAATAGTGGTGAATATCATAAATCTATTAATATCTACATATATTTAATTAAAAATACAGAGAATAATATTGATAATATAGAGTTGATGGAAAAATTGGGAGAAACTTATCTTAAAGCAGGTTTTTTAGAGAGAGCCAGAGCTATATATTCTGAAATACTACATAAGCAACCTAGAAATGCTAAGGTTCTATATGAACTTGGTATAGTTTATGAGATATTGCGTAAATATGATAAAGCTAGAGAGGTTATTGAACCTTTAAAAATTTTAGGAAAAGATACAAAAGAGTTTCATAATTTCTTGGAATTTGAAGAAATAGCATCTAATAAGAATATTACTCCAGATAAAAAAATAGAATTATTAAATAATCTTTTGATTAAAGAACCAGCACTATATAGACCTATTTTATCACTGTTCTTCCGTTTCAATATAGAAAAAGCTTGGGCTATAATAGATAATAAGTCTCTGCATGGAGTTATTGATATTCTTTGGTTTTTGCCATCTTCACAACTCGATTTAGATATAATCTCTAAAGATGAACGACTATTAACAATATATTATGCCAAAGGATATATAGATAGTCAATATATAAAAAGTGGGATATTTGCCATTGATATGTTAGCATCTAGTAGAATTAGTGGATATGATTATGGTGATTTAATATTCTCATATTTGTGTAAGAAATGTAAACAAAATTTTCCTGTATCTTTTATAAGATGTCCTAATTGCTTAGCGATTAATACTATTGAGGTAGAAGAAGATATTGTAAAAAAGAGACCACAAACTAATTATTCACTATTATAAAAGTTGATAAAATAAGGAGATAAAAGTATGAATGAATATAAAGAATTGGAACAAAGATTATCCTATTCATTTAAAGATAAAGATTTAATTATCGAAGCATTAACTCATAAGAGTTATAAAAAACCATATAACAATGAAAGATTAGAATTCTTAGGTGATGCCGTATTAGACTTAATTGTTGGAGAATTCCTATTTTATAAATTCCAAGATTCAGATGAAGGTATATTATCTAAAACAAGAGCATCTTTAGTGAATGAAAATGGATTTACAATGATTGCAAAAAAGATAAATTTAGGTAAATATTTATATCTATCAATAGCTGAAGAGAATAATAATGGTCGTGGAAAATCATCTCTATTATCTAACGCTTTTGAAGCACTGATTGGAGCTATATATATTGAAGGTGGATTAATTATTGTAAAAGATATTGTAATAAAGCTTCTAAATGAAACACATGAACAGATTGATCTCCGTTCTCTATCAAGAGATTATAAGACAGCTCTTCAAGAATTAACACAAGCATCTCATGGAATAACTCCAACTTATGAATTGATTCGTTCTTTTGGCCCAGACCATAAAAAAGAGTTTGAAATATCAATAATTTTACATGGTGATATAATTTCAACAGCACAAGGTAAAAGTAAAAAAGAGGCTCAACAAAAAGCAGCAGAAATAGCATTAAAGACATTAAGATAGATAGGATATACAATGAATAATTTTGGGAAAAAACTGATATTAACAACTTTCGGAGAGTCTCACGGAAAAGCATTAGGTTGCATAGTAGACGGTGTTCCAGCTGGACTAAAAATAGATGAAGATTTTATACAATCAGAACTTGATAGGAGAAAACCAGGGAAGAGTCCATTAGAAACAGGAAGAAAAGAGGATGATAAAGTAGAAATATTATCAGGAGTTTTTGAGGGTGTTAGTACAGGGACTCCAATTATGATGATAATATTTAATACAAATCAAAAGAGTCGCGATTATGATAGTATTAAAGATTTATTCCGACCAGCTCATGCTGATTTTACATATTTTAATAAGTATGGAGTTAGAGATTATAGAGGTGGTGGTCGTTCTAGTGCAAGAGAGACAGCAGCAAGAGTAGCAGGTGGAGCTATTGCAAAGTTAGTATTAAAAGAGATTGGCATAGAGATACAATCAGGTATTTATGAAATTAATGGAATATCTAGCCAAGATATAGATTTTGAATATGCAAAAACAAGTAGAATGTATGCATTAGATAAAAATATAGAATCTCAGCAAGAAGAGGCAATACTAAATGCTAAATCAAATCATGACTCTGTTGGTGGAGTGGTATTAACAACAGCCACAGGTGTACCAATAGGATTAGGTCAACCACTATATTATAAACTGGATGCTGTATTAGCAGATGCAATGATGGGAATTAATGCATCAAAAGCTGTTGAAATAGGTGATGGAATACTCTCAACTCATTTTAAAGGTTCAGAAAATAATGATGAGATTGATAAAAATGGGTTTAGAAGTAATCACTCTGGAGGAATACTAGGGGGAATTAGTAATGGTGACACAATTATAGTAAAAACTCATTTTAAACCAACACCATCAATTTTTAAACCTCAACAAACAGTTACAACAGAAGGTGATGAAGTAACTTGTGAACTAAAAGGTAGACATGATCCCTGTGTCGCAATTAGAGGAACTATTGTATGTGAAGCAATGATGGCATTGGTATTAGCTGATATGTTACTTTTAAATATGGGAAGTAAAATGGAACATATCAAGAAACTATATTAAAATTTTACTTGCAATTGCAGATACAGCACTTTCACTTTTTAAAATAAGTGCTGTATTAAGACCTACTATCTTATCCTGATTAAATAATAGAACCTCATCATCTGTTAATCCACCTTCAGATCCAATTACTATACTTTTTATATCATTCTTGTTATTATCAGATAATATATTTTCAGAGAAATTAAGGAGATAACTATCAGGATTATCTTCTATAAAGCTATTTAGATTTTCTTTTATATCTAACTTCATAATTGTACTACGACCAGATTGTTGAGAAGAGTTTAATAAAATTTTATTTAACCTATTAAACTCTACCTTAAAACTCTTTTGTGAACGGTTACAATATATAAAAGTAATTTTATCAACTCCTATTTCATTTAACGAAGGTAGCATCTTCTCTATATTTTTTACATCTATAATACACCAACCAATATGTAGTTTAGACTTTGCACTAACCATATAATTTTTCTTCTCTATTAGTATTAGAGTAGATGTCCTTTTATCCATAATATATATTCTATATTTATAAATAATATCATCATCTAAATTTCTAAGATATATCTCTTCACCGACTTTATGTCTACGAACTTTAAAGATATACTTATGTGCATCTCCAGTTAATTCTAAAGAAGATACTCCAGCCTCTTTATTATAAAGATATTGCACCTTTTTTCTCCAATATTATTAATAAAACTATAACAGCTATAACTGTTATCTCTAATAAAACATACTTCCAAGATATAGATGTTCCTCTTTTACTAAGCATCCATAACTCATGTAATTTTTTACTTCTAGTTATCTCAAATCCACTTAAAATAATAAAGGATAAAACCATCAATGTCATTATCCTATTCCAAGGTATATCCATAAGCATATAGGCTATTAATCCTGAAAATAAAGTCATGCTTAATACTCCTGAAAATAGAAAGAATGTTAATCTTGTCCATCTCATCTCTGTTGCTATACTTTTATTAAATATGATTGGTACTAATAAGTTAAATAAAAGTAAAACCAAAAACATTTTAACTATTACCGAATGGTAAAATATTGCTTCTTGAATCATTATATACTCCTTAACAGCAAATTATACTCTATTTTGCTATAATCTTCAAAATTAATTTAAAAAAGGTTTAATTATGGCTATATCTATCATAGATGCATTAAATATTATCTATAAAGAGATTAATATTCTATCAAGTGAGATTATTCCTATTGAAAGTAGCATAGGTAGAACTATTTGTAGTAATTATAGTGCAGTATTTGATTTACCAAGATTTGACAACTCTGCTATGGATGGATATGCTGTTAAATTATCTAATACTGGAGAGAATGTAAATAGTAATAGAGTTATATATGCTGGAGATGATAGTAATTTTATACTTCAGGAGAATGAGGCAATTAGAATTATGACTGGTTCATCAATTCCCGAAGGAACGGAAGCTATTGTTCCTATAGAAGATGTAGAAGTTAATAGAGAGATTGTATCTTTGCCAAATAATATAAGAAAAAATGCACATATCAGATTTGCAGGTGAAGATATAAAATCATCTAAAACTTATATTAAAAAGGGTGATAGGGTATCTGCTTATACAATTGCACTATTTGCTAGTCAAGGATTAACTCATGTAAGTGTTGTTAGAAAAGTTAAAGTAGCTGTATTTGGAACAGGTGATGAGCTTAGGCCTCATTATGAAAAGATTAAACCACATCAGCTATATAACTCTAATGCCCCAATGTTTTTGGCTAGAGCTAAAGAGTTAGGTTGTAGTGTTCAATATATTGGAGGAAGTGGTGATACTATTGAATCTTTAAAATCTTCCATAATAGAAGCACTATCAGCTGATTTAATTATAACAAGTGGTGGTGTAAGTGTTGGAGATAAGGATTTTACAAAAGAGGCATTCAGAGAACTTGGCATGGAAACTTTTTTTAGTGGAGTTAATATAAAACCTGGAAAACCAACGACGATAGGGAAGATAGGTAAAACAATAGTTGTTAATCTTGCAGGTAATCCATTAGCATCTATGACAAATTATGAGATGTTCGTAAAACCTATTATATTAAAGCTTTCAGGAACTAATGAATATTATCATGGAATAATTAATACAAAAATGGCAGAAGATTATAAAATTAAAGCTGGTAGAAATAGCGTTATATTAGGTTCATTTGATGGTAATTTATTCACACCTTTAAAAAGTCAATCAGCAGGTATGGTTTCTCCATTAGCAGAAGCAGATGGAATGATTGTATCAGATATTAATCTATCTTTTTTAAATAGAGATGATGAGGTAAAAATGATACCTATTAAATTTCAATTAAACAGTTCTATAAATAAAAATATATTTACAACAAATAAGGAAAATTAAATGTCTTTTTTCCCTATGTATATAGATATGTCAAAACTAAAAATTCTACTTGTAGGTGGAGGAAGTATTGCTACAGAAAAAATAGAAAAATTATTAGATTTTACAGAAAATATAACAATAATAGCTCCATTCATTTCTGAACCGTTAAGAGAAATAATTAAAGATAAAAATCTAAGTTATAAATTAAGACCTTATATGTCAGGAGATATTAATGGCTTTGATATTGTAATAATAGCTACAGATACTATTAAAATTCATAAAGAGATATATGATGAGAGTCGAGGGAGTAGAACTTTAGTTAATAGTGTTGACAATACAGCCTATTGTGATTTCATTTTTCCATCATACATTAAAAGGGGTGATTTAACAATATCATTCTCAACTTCAGGTTCATCACCAGCTTTTGCTAAACAGATAAAAGAATATTTTGAACATAAAATACCAAAAAATATAGATGGATTTCTTGAAAATATGAAAATACTTAGAGAAGAGATACCAAAAGGTAAAAATAGAATGAGAAAATTTGAACAAATGGTTAAAGATTATATGAATAAAAATTTTAGTTAGGAACGCATAAAATTGAATCTTTAAATATTATTTAGATTATTTTCTGGCAGAGAGGAAGGGATTCGAACCCTCGATGAGTTGCCCCATACACGAGTTCCAGTCGTGCGCCTTCAACCACTCGGCCACCTCTCTATTTGTGTTGAAGATAGAAATTATACACAAAATATTTTAAATTTAAAGTTATTTAAGATATTTTCTGATAAAATAGCAATCTACATTAAGAGAGACACTGAGAATACATTTGTATTTTGAGTGCCTCTCTTTAGACCTATGCAATAGCATTTGAGGACACTGGGTCAGGATGGGAACATAGCAGCCCACCTTCTCTTGTTATGTGCCGTAGGTATCTGAAGAGGGGTATTTCTCCCCTTAACAAATTTTTTATTATTTTAGATACAATACTATTATATTTTATTATAATGGAGTTTTAAATGCAAGATGAATTATTGTATCAGATGCAAAATGCTTTTCCGATGAGTCCTAAACCTTTTGAAATTTTAGCAAAAGAGTTAAACAGTTCAACTAAAGATATTATATCTATGGTTCAAAAACTAAAAGATGAAAAAATTATTAGACAGACTTCTGCTATCTTTGACACAAAGAGATTAGGATATAAATCATCTTTAGTTGCTTTTAGAGTTGATGAGATTGATATAGATAATGCCTCTTCAATTATTAATGCTCATCCGGGTGTTAGCCACAATTATTTGAGAAATCATGATTACAATATATGGTTTACAATGGCAGTATCTCCAAATTCTAAGCTTGGATTAGAAGAGACGATTAAAATTTTGGCTAAATTAACTGATGCAAAAGATTTTATTATTCTACCAACTCTAAAAATGTTTAAAATATCAGTTAAACTTGATACAACTGGTAAAAAAGCTAAAAAAGAGAAGCTAAAAAAATTACCTT
>JAMOSL010000062.1 GCA_027063105.1 Campylobacteraceae bacterium | reverse complement strand
TTTAGAGAATAATGGTAAAACAATTGCTATTTTACCTCTCATTGATAAAATCTATCCAGCAGAAAATAAATCCTTAGCTAAAAATATTTTAGATAATAACGGTTTATTGATATCAGAGATAAAGCCTAATACTAATTTTCATCCTGGACAACTAGTTAAAAGGGACAGAATACAGAGTGGCTTATCTAAAGCTGTATTTGTAATAGAAACATCTATAAATGGTGGTTCAATGCATGCAACAAATGATGCAATAAAACTAGAGAGATTTGTTTTCACTCCAGATATTTATAAACTACAAGCTAGTTATCAACATTTAAAACAAGTTGAGGGAATTAAAAATTTAATTGATACAAATAAATCAATTAGTTATACCTATGCTACATATAAAGACATAGTTAAAAAGTTAAATCAGCCTTTAAAAAAGGATGGGTTATGTTAAAGGCAGTAATATTTGATTTTGATTTAACACTTTTTGATTCTATTCTTATAAAGCCTTATATGGATAAAAGGAAGTGGTCAATAGTCTACAAAAGTATACCCCGTTGCTCTTTTTATCCAGATGCACTAGAAGCTATAAAAAGATTAAGAGAAAATAATATTAAAATTGCTATCGTATCAAATTCTCCTAGCACATATGTATCTAGAGTATTGGAATATTATAGTGTAAAAATAGATTATATTGTTTGCTACCATGATGTAATTCATCATAAGCCTAATCCTGATGGTGTCTATAAGGTATTAACCCATTTTTCTCTTTCAAAAGCAGATGTTATCTATATTGGTGATAATGATATAGATTTTAATACGGCAAATAATGCACAAGTTCAATTTTTTGGAGTGCCTTGGGGTATATTCTCACAACAAATAAATAAAATTGATTACAATATTTTTGGAAAGTCAAAGGAGTAGCATCATCAAAAAATTAGAGTTTAAAAAGTTATAGATATATAATTACAAATAATCTTCCTCTGATAATTTAAAAAAATAAATTCTTTTTTTATGTAAACATCTCCTATAAGTGTTGTCTCGAAATCTTTTAAAGTAAAAAAAAGTAAAAACTCTTTTTACAATACCTCTATCAAAAGATAAAGGGTACAAGATGAGTTCAATGGTTCAAGATGCATATGATATGGGAATAACAACAAATTTAGGTGGAATGCCAAGTGACAGTTTCTATAGAGATTACAGTAGCTATAATAGTAGAAAAACAAATAAGCATTCTTCTGTTATTATCGAGTATGTTCAATTAATGAAGGCACAAGGGATGAGAACAATTGTCGATATGAATAATTATCTTACAAAAAATAATTTATGGAATGAATTTTCAACAATTCAGAGAATAAATACTTATTCTTCAGGATTTACTTCTGTGGGTGTATCAAGAGAAGCTTACTCTAAAATAATGTATTTATGTAAAACTGATGATATAATTCATTCAAGACTAGAAGTATCTAAAAGGTTAGGTTAAAATTGGAACAGATGAAAGAAAACTACAAATACAAAGCCTTTATAAGCTACTCACACAAAGATAAAGCTTTTTCTAAATGGTTACATAAGCGTATAGAAAACTATAAAATACCAAAATCATTAAGAGAAAAGTATCCTAATCTTCCAAAAGATTTAAAGCGAAGTGTCTTCAGAGATGAGGATGAACTTCCTACTGCTTCAGAATTATCAGATAATCTTCTTCATGCATTAGATAACTCAGAAAAACTTATTGTTGTATGTTCTCCAAACTCAGTGGCTTCACTATGGGTAGATAGTGAGATTGCTTACTTTAAACGACAGCATGGTGAAAATTCAGTCTTAGCAATTATTACAGATGGTGAGCCTAATGCAACCGATATGAATGATCCAAATAATGAAGCTTTTCCAAAAGCTTTAAGATATAAAGTAGCAGCAGACAAGACCTTAACAGAGGAAAGAACTGAACCCATAGCTGGAGATGCAAGAAGTTATTTTGATAAAGAAATGGCTCTTATGAAAATGATAGCAGGGATTTTAAAAGTAGATTTTGCTGATTTATGGGAAAGAGAAAAACGGGAACGCAATAAGCGTAGATTCGTTGGTCTTGGTATTATATCTATTTTTATTGCCTTGAGTATTTATGCATCAACACAATTTATTGGGGGTCAGGTAAATAAGGAGTTAGAAAAAATTAACAGCAATATTGCTTTGATTGAATATAATATTAGACATGATAAT
>JAMOSL010000061.1 GCA_027063105.1 Campylobacteraceae bacterium | reverse complement strand
CCTCTACCATTAAAAAGAGTCAGAGAAAATATGCCATTATTTTTAGCTATATCTCCTTTATCTGCTACAAAAATTTGATTTGAATTATTTCTATCTTGACTAAAAATTACCATATTTTGATAGAATCTATTATTCTCACTTTCCATATAAATATAATGATTTCCAAACTTTTGACCAAGCTCTTTTGGTATAACGGTAAATGCCATTTCCTCTTTTTTAATATGCTTGAATGATGCGTAAAGCTGTTTACTCTGAGGCATTGCACCGAGAGAAACAACTAGAAGTAGAATAGAGAATAAAAAGGCTATAAACCATAATGGATATAATACTTTTTTTACAGAATATCCAGAAGCAAACAGGGCTATTAATTCATTATCTCCAGAGAGTCTTAATAGAGATGTTGAGAGACTTGCAATGAAAGATATAGGTAATGCGTAAAATATAATTGCTGGAATATAATAGCTAAACAACTGTAATAATTCTGGAAAGGTAATTTGTATCTTAGCTGTTAGAAGTGATATTTGAACTAGGTAAATTAAAGATATAATGAAAAAAAAAGGTATAAAAACTATCAAAAATGATTTTGTAAAATTGATAGATATATAACTTCTAATGCTAACCATAAAGTATACCATTTAAAAGTGCTAAAGCTTCTGTATCAAATAGATAAACTATAAATGTAGCTAATGCTAAAAATGGAACAAACGGAACCATTGTATCTTTTGCCATTAATGATGGAATTATTGCCAATAATGCAGATAAAAATAGGGCTACAAAAAATAGAGGAAAACCTAAAAGTCCTGCCATAGTTCCTGCTACAATTACATCAGCTTCACCCATTGCCTCTTTCTTGAATATAAATCCTGTTATTCTTCCAAGAATATAAAGACCCAAACCTGCACTCAATGCGTTTATAATTGCATCTATATATTCTGGTTGAATCAATGCCATTAATAGGGCAAACAGATTTACATTATCAGGAACTGCAAAATATTTAAAGTCAATCATAACCAAAGCAAAAAGAGCTGTAAAAGATAAAATAACAGCTGGAAGATACCATTCAAAACCAATTTTCAAATATAAGATTACAAATATAAGACCTGTAATAAACTCAACAATTGGATACTGTTTTGATATTGATTCTTCACAAAACCCACATTTACCTTTTAAAAACATCCAAGAGAATATAGGCACATTATGATACCACTTCAAAGGTGTGTTGCAACTTTGACAATGAGAGGCTGGAAATGCAATACTCTCTCCTTTTGGAATACGATATATTACAACATTTAAAAATGAACCTATTGTTATACCAAATATAAATACTGTTATGAGTGTAAAAAGTTCCATTTAAATGCCTCCAAAGCGTCTTTTTCTATTTTCAAAATCTCTAATTATGGTCTCAAGCTCATCAGGGGTAAAATCTGGCCATAGTGTTTCAGTAAATGTTAATTCACTATAACTTAATTGCCAAAGAAGATAATTAGATAATCTCTTTTCACCACTTGTACGAATAAGTAAATCTATATCACTATAAGGAGTATCTAATGCCGAACTTATACTCTCTTCGGTTATCTTTATACCTTTATCAATTAATCTATTAATTGACCTAACTATCTCATCTCTTCCACCATAATTAAGTGCTAAGATTTGAGTTAGATTTGTATTATTCTTAGTCTTCTCTTCTGTTTCATTAATTCTATCTCTAAGACCTTTAGAAAATCCACTAGTATCGCCTATAGCCAAAAATCTTATATTCTCTTTTTGATATGTTACAATTTCACTCTTCAAATAATTATTTAATAATTTCATCAAGAAATCAACTTCATACTTTGGGCGTTTCCAATTTTCTGTACTAAAAGCATAATGGGTCACACTCTTAATTGTTGGTTGTTTAGCACAATATGTAGTAATATCTCTAATAACCTCTGCTCCAGCTTCATGACCTTTTGTTCGTTTAAGCCCTCTCTGTTCTGCCCATCTACCATTACCGTCCATGATTAGTGCCAGATGTTCTAGTTTATTACCCATTTTATTCTCCCATTAACTCATCTAATATTTTAAATGATAACTTTATTTTACTCTCTTTACCTAAGTTTATCTCTTTATCTTTTGTAATTAAAATTATCTCATTATCATCAGTTCCAAAGCTATCAGAGTTTTTAAGATAATTATAGCATACACCATCTAATCCTTTAATCTCTAACATATCTTTAG